>SDNV01000115.1 GCA_004524515.1 Promethearchaeota archaeon | reverse complement strand
TTCTTGTTTTTTTCCCATAAAACAATTCTATTCAATGAAATTCAAAAAATCATTTTTAAAACGAGTTTAATACTGCTTGGAATAGCAACCTCGAAATAGTTTTGAACAATCTCAAATAAGAAATTTAAATAGACTGAAGATATTTTATTTTTATATGCTTCTTGTAAACCACCACTGATTTTATTTATATCAATTTTCTTTTTATCTTCTGCTTTATTAATATATTCAGCAATAAATTTAGATAATTCAAAGGCTTTATGAATTTCATTTTTTAACATGACTATACATAAAGTTTTATCTGATTCGGCAATAAATTGATGAATAATCCTCTTTTCGATGGCAATTTTTTTGGGATTAATTATTTTGTCCTTATCATTAATAATTTCGTTTCCATCGAAAACTACATAATCCCTAAATTGTTTTTTTTTAGTTTGATAATCATCTTTAGAAATTATAACAATCTCAGATATAAAGGTATCTTGAGTTATATAATTAAAAAAGTTAATAATATGGATATTTAAAAAATCTTCCTCGATAATTAAAGCCATTTTCTTTTTTAGAAATATACCTCTGAGCAGATAGGAAAGAAGAATAGCGGGTAAGTTTAGTTTAATCAAATCGATATCCATTAATTGTTCTACAATAAGTTTTTTTTGCTTGTCTGGTTTCTCAAAAATAGTTTGGGGGATTTCTATTTGAAAATCAGCAACAAAATAGTCGCGTACTTTTAAATTTTTGTCTAAATAAGCTATAAAAGAATCTGGACAGATAGTATTATGAGGTATATTCACACAAAGGAGTCCACGTGAAATGCTTTTCGCTGATTCTTCTGAAATCTCTATATCACCCCATTTTCCACATGTTGGACAGCGAATATTAATTATCATCTAGCTATTGAAGTGAGATTTTATTATGTTATGAATTTTCAAAAATAGTGAAGGTAAATTATATTTAATAATAGAAATTTTACATATATATTATTTCTCACATTTATCAATTATTCTACTTAAATACATATTTCGGATTATTTACTTCTAAAAAAATTAAGATTCTAAATTATTAATTCAACTTTTACTCTTTATTAGATAATAATATGGTTTTTTTAAAAAGAGTGAATAAAGAATAGTTTTTTAATTAAAATATTAATTTATAACTTAAGATTGTTCCTCTGGCGGTGTTTCTTCGACAACAGGAGGCTCATATTCTCCAATATCCGGAAATAATATTCTAGCAATATCCCATCCTGCTTCTGTAGGATAGGTTAAGGCATTAGCAATTAATTTCTCGCCAATATCATTATTTAATTCCACTCTATGAATTTGAGGGGTATTTTGGAGCATCATCTCATACTTAGCGCCTCCAGTGCCTTGGGGAACAATTAAAATAGCCGCGTCAATCGCATTTTCGGTAATTGCATCTTTCAATCGTTTAGCGGCATAATATCCTGCCACTCCTGCACTTCTATCGAAAGTTTTTATTGAGGGAATTTCTAAACCCCATTTTTTACCTCCCGTTTCAATTAAAGCTGCGAGTGTCTGAGTTCTTTTTCCTAAAAGAAATTTGAATTCCATCTGCGTTTTGAACTCCTTTCCTTTATTTTCTCCAATCATATTTATACATTTTAAAGCAGCTCCTGCCACAGATGCGGGATTCACATCGATTGTATATTCTTCTTCAGCTAAGATTTCCTCAATTTTCTTCCTTATAACCTCTCTTGGTTTAGAAAAATCGATAACTTCTTCTGTTTCTGAAGGAGGCTTGACTGTCGCTACAATCTCTACTCCCGCTTCTAATAATTCTTCCACGGACATTTCTTCCATTACAACCTTATCAATGAACCTTCTACATAATTTTATTGAGTTTCTTGGATTACCTTTCGTTTTGTCAAAAATCATTTCTATTAACTTCTCATTCAATGGAAAGAGGGGATAAAGTGGAGGATTTAAATTATTCTCATCCCAAAATGTCTCCATACTTTTAGAGAAAAAGATTTTCAAATCGTTTAAACTAAAAGGCTTTAAATCTTGTTCTGGCTCCATTCGCGATCGTAAAGGAGGATCTGCAATTTCCAGAATTCTTGGCCAAACTTCCTTTAAAACAGCTACAGTTATCACTAAACCTTTTACTTCATTATACAATCTTTTTAATATTTCGAGGAATTTTCTTTCAGCAGCTTCACCGTGCATTCTATAAGGTGACTCAAGTTCATCAAAATAAAGGATAAGAACTCTTTCTAAATTTTCAGTGATAATTTTTATTAATGCCAGACATACATCATCCTCTTCCACTACGGAATTAATGCCTAAATCACTCAGTTCTTCAGGTTCTAAATCTTCTCCTAGAAGCCATCGTTCAGCTAAAGCTTTTCTATTTTTATCTAATTGATAAGTAACAAGCGCTTTAACGCAATCTGCGAAAACACCAGGAAATTCCCGAATACCCATTTGAATGACCTCATCAATTTTGGGTTTTTGGAAAATTCCTTTTTTCCCTCCTCCCCATTTCTCTACTAATCGCTTCGACACATCATTAAGGATTTCTGGACCCACCTCTTCGATAATACAGGTATACACATGCAATAATACTCTTATACTGGCTGGGGGGCTTGGAACGTAGACAATTGTCCAATCAACAGGTTCAAATTGCGATACTTCAATTTCCTCGGATTCAATTGACTCCTCTAATTTTCTTCTATTGTCTCGCTCCTTATCCTTAAATGAGTGATACGCATGAGTTTTTCCTGTCCCTGCAGAACCCAGTATTGGAATCAATCTACTGGATCGATCTCGATATGTTTGACGTACTAATCTATATACTTCTCGGTCAATATAATTCCTAGGTCTGGCAATATCAATTTTATCCGGAATATCCCCTCGAGACACATAATTGCTAAAGGGGAGAATTGGGGATTCACGCAACACCTCTAGATACATATGTTTATCGTCATCTGAAAGTTCAGAATACATGTATGAATCAACTTCCTTTAATAATTTTAATTTTTAACCAATTTTGTTAAATTGGAATAAAATTTATTAACCTAATCAATTTTTTCTAGAATATAAGCTATATAGTTTTTAGCTTTTATGAAGGTAATTTAAATACTCACTATTAAATTTAATTAATATTGAGATAAACAAAAAATTTTTGAGTTGATGATATTATGCCTAAAAGAAATGAAGATGAGGATGCAGACGATGAGGATGATTTTGAAAGCCCGTTTGATTTCTTTAAATTTTTCTCTGATCCCAATAAAATCTTTCGATCTAAACAGTTCAAGACAATATTTAAGGATATACTTGATAAGATTTTAAAAGGATTACCCCCAGAATTTCAAAATTTTAGTCCGGAAGAAATGAGAAAATATTTGATAGAAAATAAGGATAAATTTCCATGGGGGGCCGGTCCCTATATCGCTGGATTTAATTTAAAATTTGGACCTGATGGAAAACCAACAGTTGATTCTTTTGGAAATATTAAACCCGAACCCTATTCAGGGGAACCAGAAGTGAATTCCGCACGGGAGCCTATGGTGGAAGTCAATGAAGAAAATGATCAAATCATCGTGATTGCTGAAATGCCGGGGGTGACAAAGGAAGATGTTGAAATAAAAGCTACCTCTCGAACTTTAACAATCTCAACTAAAATTGGTAGTTATTCTAGAAATTATCGTAAAGAGGTTGAACTTCCTTGTCCAATCAATTCTGATTACGCCAAGGCAAGACTTCAAAACGGAATATTAGAAGTTAAATTAAAAAAACTAGACGAAAAACATAAAGACATAAAGGTAGACTAAACTCATTTATTATTTTGGAAAGAAATATGAAAGATGATACTGAGTTTTAGCACTCTTTTTGGTATACTCAATTTTTCGGACTTAATTTTCTTAAGTTAAATATTAATTTAAAGATAAGCCAAGTTTAAATTTTTATAAATCGAACATTAATAATATACAAATTTAATAATTTTTTTCAAAAATAAAATAAATTTAATCGAATTATATGAGGGAATTTAATGTCAGATCAAGAAGAGCTACTTTCTAAAAATGCTTTAATGATCATTGGAGTGTTGTCTGTAATAGTTTTTATTGTCGGCATGATACTACTCGCTCTTGGTTATAACGAGGCTTTTTATATTGAGGATCCATTAGTTCGAACAGTCTTTGAAATAATAACTAATTTAGGGAGTGATATTGCTTTTATAGTAATAATCGCCATCTTGTATATTATATATGATAAAAGGTTTGCTAAAAATTTGGGATTTAACTTGTTGCTTTCTGGATATCTCAATGCGTTTATCAAGGACATATTTCAAGATCCAAGACCACCTGCTAACAGAGATCCAAGTGAAGAATATGGGTATATTGAGACAACATATGGATTTCCTTCTGGACATACTCAGAGTGCGGTAACGGTTTGGGGATATATCGCATACGAGTTCAAAGATAAGCCTAGACCATATATTGTTCCAATTATCTTATCAATCTTGATATTTTTAATTTCAATCTCAAGAATGATTATTGGTGTCCACGATCTCGAAGATGTAATCGGGGGATATATTATTGGTATTTGTTTTTTAATCGTATTTATTTATTTGGAACCTCTTATATCACCGCAAATTAATAAATTGAGTCTATCAATGAAACTCCTAATCGCTATTGTAGTATCAGTATTACTTTTTACTATTGCAGTAATATTATTTCCCACATCGGGATTAGAACTTGTTAAAAATGCTCCTCCATATGCAGATGAGGGATCTTTCGGTTCTACTACAGGTGCTATGCTTGGTCTTAGCGTTGGCTATTTGTTGGAAAGTGAATATGTTAAATATGAACCATCAGAATTAAATAAAAAGCAGAAGTGCGTTAACTTAATAATTGGGCTTATTATACTAGTAGCTATATATTTTGGGTTAGGATTAATCGTGAGAGGTAATATCTATTTTAGATTTATAAGATATGCTTTAGTTGCATTTATTTTAACCTTTTTAGCTCCACTAATATTTACCAAGATCAATCGAAAATAAGTGCTCTCGAATTTAGTTTAAATTTTAATACCTTTCTTTTTATTTTTTTATAAAACTCGAGTATTATTTTATAATTTGTATTCCTTACATTATAAAAGATTAGATAAATGTTTCCAACTTTTCAATAGTAAATTCCTTAATAAGAATACGATTGACGATTCTCTTATCCTCCTCTCTAACAAGAGAATGAGGAGTGATGATTCTATCAATAAATAGATCATTTCTATAGGGATGAGGTTCTACTTCCTCTAAAATCATTAAAATATAATGTTAAGGATGCATATAAAAATTTTTCTTTTATGTCATTCGACAAAAATGATTTTAGAAATCTTGTTTCTATCTTAAAAACCGATTATAAGAACTATACTTAGGATCAAAGAATTCACTATTATTCACTTTGGAGCCGATATTCTTTTTTAAATTAGCATATATCTGTTCAATTTTTTCTTTGTTTTTAATGATGTGCTTCTTTCTCTTTTTAATAAAGCTTTCAAATTTTTTAAAATGCTCTTTAATATCTAAAAATTCAATAAATTTGATTGTTAAGGGCTCCCGTTTTACGATTTCTTTTAGATCTTCTGAAAAACTTTCAAAAATAGTAGTATTTCCATTCCAATTATTATTCTCAAAAATTGTGATGAATTTTTCATTAAATCTTTCCACTATTTCATTACTAATCTCTTTTATATGATGATCCTTGTTGATATCTTTATCGCTAAAAGCAATTACAAATAATAAATGTTTAGAAAATTTAAAAACAATTTTTCTATTAGAGAATTTGATGAATTGAATCTCATCAGTAAACGATTCTTTAGCAAACGTCAACAATGCGGCTAAAAAAGAACCAACCATATCTTTAGATATTCTATCTTTAGTGAAATCAGAATAATTCGCCTCAAAAACACATAACTTCGATTGGTTTTCAATTACCCAAAGGTTTTCTATTAATAAACTAGGTTTCTGGTCTTCTGACATTTTTTCCTAAAAAATGGAGTTTTAATTCTCTTGTGTATATTTAATAATAATTTTCTAATATTAACTTATGGTTTTTATCAAATAAGCGGTTTAGCGTCATATTTGCCTTATTAATTATTGGTTTTTAATTAAATATTTATAAATGATTATTGATTTTCAGATTTTAATATATCAATAACTACAATTTTTTCTTTTGGACTCAATTCTGAAATGGATTTTCCAATTCTATCATAATTTTCAGCATTATTTATCTCTATAATGTAAAAAAATAATTTATTGCTAAAAACCTCCAAATTTAACACAATCTCTTTTACTATTATAAAATCTTAATTCAACCCGTTATGGAAATATATACGCATTTCATATTAAAAAAATTAGGAGCCCATTTTTTATTTATTACAAATAATACTTAAAAAAGAGCTAAGTAAGGCTCTACTTTCTTTCTGCCTATAGGGTCAGTGATACCCTCTAATATCAATTTCGCTAATTCTTTTTTCTTCTGAAAATAGAACTTCATTATTTCTTCTTTAGATTTATTGGGATACTTCATCGATAGAGCATAATCTCTATTAGGACATCCCCCCCGTCTCATACAACAATAAGAAATTGAGCCAAAACAAACATATTCAGAATCCCAGTTGTTTTCCTTTGAAAATTTATTTTTTATTGCCATAAATTTTTCTTGTGAAATTCCTAATTCTCTTAAGGTTTCATCTCTCTTACATTTAAAAGCAAAGGTCAGTGAATAACCGGGTTTACAACAAAAAGTAAGCGCCCGATAATCTCCCCCCATACAAATCGGAACAGGAGCAATATGTTCCCATCCGGGCACATCACGGATTTTATCTTGTTCTAATTCATGTTCTAACATTGTAAAAAAGAATAAATATAATCTTGATTTTTTTACCTTTTATTATAATAGAAAATATATATTTAGATTTTAATCTTCCACTTTTTTTTGCTTTCAAAATGGATTATATCGATTTTAGAATTAAATCTGAAATAATTAAGAAGATAATTACAAAGAGGGCCCGGTACGGGATTTTTGGAACGAGGTATATCCTATGTTCTATCGAACCCGTCTCTAGGGATTCACATTAAGGTCTTAGAAAATAATTTCTATATATGTCCCCAATACTAACCATTTTACACCATAAAGAAATTTATAGGTTCTATACTAACCGGGCCATTTTTTTTAGGGAACTAGAGTAAAATATGATTGATTTAAAAAAAATCTTTGGAATTTATTCTTAAATTTTCTATTAATTTTTGAGGAAAATAACGTAATTCCTTTTCTAATTTATACTTGAAAGCATCTTCTATTGATAATCCTTTCTGTTTAAAAATTATATTAATATTCCTCCATCGATATTCCCATTTCATGGGTTTCACTAAATAAAGAAATTTAGCAACTTGGTCTTTTGCTCCAATATGAACTTTATAAAATTTAAATTTTTTATCTCTAAAAGAGTCAGTTATTCCTTCTATTATTTTTGAAACTCGAATATCTAAAATCTCACACATATATTTAAAATCATTGACAAGGGGTTTTGAGTTATTTTTAAAATTCATTTTAATAGTTTTTTCACTTATAACTGGAAAAATTGAGCCATCAGTATCTAATAAACCCTTTAAACACCCTTTACAAAAATCCCGATTAATTTTAATCCATTCTGGAACTCCCACCTGGTTTTTTACTTTATCTCCTTTTTGTAATCCTAACAAAACAAGTTTTCTTACAAGTTCTTTACTATTGATTCTTAATTGGATTGCTTGATTATTAGGAAGATTTTGAATATTTGGATTCTTTTTAAATATCTCTCTTGATAAGGCCATTACATAATTTACATATCTCGGTTCTTTAATTATATTCAATTTTATTGTTATTGTATTACCATTTTTACTTAAATTACCATCTCCTAAGATTATGCCAAATATTTCAGCTAGCTTTTTGTCTTTCTCTAAGTTGATTGAAGGATACATAATTTTTTTTTAACTAAATTATGATTCATAGAGTATTAATATATCTATTGATATGAATCAGGTTTAAAATAATTTAGATAAGAGACATGAAGTTTTTTAATATTTCAATTTATTTAAAAAAAGGCATAATTTATATATTATTTATTCTCGCTAACCACTTTTACTACAATATTTAGAAATTGCTCAATAGCATCTTCTAATCTACCGGAATTATCAACTACAAAATCGGCCTCAGGTAATTCTTGATGAGTTCTTGCTCTTTCGATCCTTTCTTTTAACCTTTCTTCTGCTTCTCTCCCCCTTTCCTTAATCCTCTCCATGGTAACTTCAAAGGGTACCTCAATGAAAATCACTTTTAAATTCATATATATATTTTTTGCCTCTTGAATAATAGTTCGGCTCACATTAACTATAACAGGATGTCCCTTCTTTAGCCATTCATCTATTTCAACGGGAATTCCATAATCTAATCCATATATATGCCATTT
>SDNV01000016.1 GCA_004524515.1 Promethearchaeota archaeon | reverse complement strand
TATTTTTATGGAATCGTTTAAGAAGCGAAGAGGGTGCCATAAAAGAAATATTAAAGCACGTCACCTACGAGTTTGATCAAGGTCCGTTTGATATAATTCGAAGAGAACTAGTAAAAAATGATTGGAGTCGCGAAAAAGAGATTCTTAAATTGATGATTGTTCTATTACCCATCTCCCTTTATTTACTTCAAACCATTTTAGATATTTCTGGATTACAAAACATCTCGCTTACTACTGGTGAAACTGCCCTAGGTTGGTTCATCGAAATTTTACTGGTTTATCTTGCGACCTTTATATTTAGCATCGAATTATTGTTTTCGAGTAAAATAGCCATAAAAGGCAGGTATTGGGGAGAAAGTATAAGAAAAGAGGCCTATACCTCCCTCTATAGGGTTGGCGCTCCCATATCCATTCTATCGCTCATTCTGTTCATGGTGCAATATACGAATTCTATTTTTATTATCCTCTATTTTCTCGCCTACTTCATTATGGTTTCAATTATCTTTATATTATTCCTCAAAATCTTTGAGCCCATCTCAATCTTAATCTTTGTAAAACTCATCGAATATTGGAAAAAACGGAAAGAGGAAACTCATAAAATTAAGCTATCTAATTGGTATTATATGTTAGTATCCAGTGCACTTGCCATTGGAATTTATTTACTTTTATATGTACTTGTATTTAACACCTTATTTGCGATGTTTGGGGAGGAACAGAGTGTGATCGTAAATTCCGCACGGTTCAGTTATAATAATCCTACCCTACAAAACTCCTTTCGGTTTGACCTTCTGAATATGTTTAATTTAGTGGTTTTGATTATCATCCCAATCTTTATTACAGCCTATCTCTTTGCGTACAGTTTAAAATATTTAAGGAGTATTCCTTTAGGGATAGTTACTTTTTTTCCAATCGTCATAATAATCTCAATAATCATGTATTTTATGGGAGCAAATCCATTAATTAATTTTGCGCCTGAAGAATATTGGTTAACAGGTCAACTGAGTCATACCGACGCGTTTGGATTTAATTTTTATACCTTTAGAACTGCAGCTTTCGATGCAAATCTATTTCCTGAGGGCAAAATAACGCTTTTAGGAATATTGGCTATACCTTATTTATTTACTCGGTATGTTTTAGCTATTATTTTCTGGGGGTTAATGATTTTTTATTATCAGAAAAATTTCATGACAAGAACGAATTCGATTGACGATAAATTCGTAGAAAAGACATTGTTTGCATCCATTGGAGAATTCATTACTTATCAAGAATATATCACCGGAAGGAGTAAATATTTAATTGCTAAAAATCCTCAAATTACCCAAGAAAACATCGAACAGGAAAACGAGGAAGTAAAACGGATTCTTAATATATTGGAACAAGATTCATTACTGCAAACTATTATACCCCAAGGAGAAAACGAGAAAAAGGATTTATATCGTACCTTAAAATATCTCTACAATACTCAAAAAATATATATATGGGAACCGGAATTTAGTTATTGCTTTGAAAAGGTGGAAAAGCAAGGGTTATACATCATCTATAACGATGGAAGAGATGTGTTTTCATATCCTTTTATTGAGGAGGGACTCCAAGATCCAGGACTTGTATCCGGTATGTTTTCAGCTTTGACTTCCTTTATTAAAGAAACCACCAAATCCACTCAATTACTAAATACTATTGATCACGGAGATATTACTATTTTACTGGAATATGGAAGGTATATCTTTGGCGCTTTATTTATAAAGGGAAATCAGACTTCTGAGATTCGAGACCAATTAAAAGAAATGGTAGGAAAGTTCGAATTTATTCACCGAGATGTGTTAAAAAATTGGAATGGTATGCTCGCCCCTTTCAGAAACGATGCTACATTAGTAAAAGAAGTTTTTAAAGAAGGATAAAAAAATCTATGTTATTATTTTATTTTTTTTTTACTCGGAAATCGTAGCGACCGCCCTTACCCATCCAGCAGATGCCCTGGCAATCTTTACCGGAAAGCAATAAATTGTCGCGCCTACTGGAGGAACTTTATCTAAATTTATCATCTTTTCCATTTGAAAATAGCCCAGTTCAATTCCGGCAAAATGCCCCTCCCAGATAATAGATTTATCAGGTTGTTTTTCTTTCACAGATTGTTTCCATTTTTTTGCCGTAATTGTGAATGGGGCATCCCAGGACCACGCGTCAATTCCTACCACGTGTACACCTTGTCGAATTATATGTAAGGTCGCATCTTTACCTACTCCCACACCATGGTTTATGTATTCTTTGGTTCCGTAATGTTTAGGTGCATTTGTATGGACGCATAAAATATCTCCTTCTTGTAGTGTATGACCAATGCTTTCCAATTTTTTATCAACATCCTCTGGAGTCATGACATACCCCTCTTCATAATCCGTACAATCTAACACAATGAGAGGCCCAATACCCCATTCTAATGGAAATTCATCAATCGTCATCGCCTTTCTTTGCCCAATTTCCTTATCTTGTACTGGGGCAAAATGCCATGGGGCATCCATATGCGTTCCACTGTGTGTACCTAATGTTATACTTTCCACCGCCCAACCTTTCCCATCAGGGAGATGCTCTTCTGGTTTTATCTTAGGAAAAACAAACCCCATTTGTTCTGCGCCAGTGTCGTGGTCGCTATATTCAATATGAGGAGTCGTTAACGGAGGATCAAAAATCGCCTCCTCCGGATTAATTATCGGGATAGAAAGATCTATAAATTTCATATTAAAATCTAAGATATCCTAAAATAAAACATTATTTATGGCAGAAGGAAGAATTTGAGGTCATCATAAAAAGTTCGATAAATACAAGCCTAAAAATCTAAATTAATGGCAATTATGATTTAATTATCGATTTCTATTTTAAAACTTATTATAACTATTCATGGCTTCTGATTTTCTTAATTTCTAATTCGATATGTTTTCCCGCATTAATTAAATTATTTCTAAGGTCAGCAGGTTTAAATTTAAATCTTAAAATCCTCCAACCATGTGTTGTTAAATATTCATCTCGAATCCGGTCTTCTTCTACATTTCTGCATTTTTCATGCCACGGCTCCCCGTCGCATTCGATATCTAACTTTTCTTTCACAAACGCAAAATCCAATAGAAAATCTTGGCCCTCAATCGGGAAAAGATGCATAAAGTCGATTTTTTCTTTATAGCCGCGTTTGGTTAACAGCTTATAAAGCAATTTTTCGTAATAGGAATATCCCCAACGCTGCACAATACTCGGAGCGAACATACTCGATGTTTGAGTTCGATGGCTTTGATAATCTTGACGCTCGTACCGTATTTTCAAAATTTCAAAATGTTTTTCATCAGATCTGATATCTAACGGAATCGACTCAAAAGAAGAATATCGAGTCTCCTTTCTATCTTTATTAGATATAACGATAAAGAAACTGGAGGCTTCCCGTGCGGGCTTTCTGCTTTTTTCAAGCTGCTTTAGGCGATAATCCAATAGATCCTCATATTTATCTTTGCCGATCGTAAACACCTCTGTTAAAATATACTAATTCTTGTGCCTTTTTGAATTCTTTTTTATATCTACTATGCTAACTTTTTATAAATTTGTTATAAGACTTAAAAGACAGATATACTAAATATCTCTCATTTAAAATTTGCTATAATTAAATCTAATGAACTAAAAAGGAATTAAATTGAATTTTTTTTAAATATTTGAAATGATTTATCAATATCTTAAATTGATAAATAAAAATAAAGAAAAGAAAAAATATATTGAGTTTAATAGTCCATTGGGGGCATACCACCCATGCCTCCCATGCCCGGAGGCATTCCACCCATACCTCCCATGCCGCCTGGAGGCATACCTGGAGGCATTTCCGATTTAGCACCCGCGATTACATCATCAATTCGTAAAATCATGGAAGCTGCTTCGACAGAACTTTTGATAGCTTGAACTTTTACGACGGTAGGTTCAACAACCTTTACTGTCATCATATTATCCACAACATCTCCCGATTCTAAATCAAATCCAGCGAATTTATTTCCTTTTTGATGAGAAGCTCTTAATTTCATTAAGATATCAATTTGATCTAATCCTGCATTTTCTGCTAATGTTTTTGGGATAATATCCAAGGAATCAGCAAAAATCTCAACAGCTAATTGTTCACGACCACCAAGTGTGGAAGCATATTCTCTTAATTGAATTGCAACTTCGAGCTCAGGAGCTCCACCTCCACCTACGATTTTTTGGTCTTCAACCACATCTCTAACTACACAAAGAGCGTCATGTAGGGATCTATCCACCTCATCAACGATGAGTTCCGTTCCTCCTCTTATTAAGATTACAACGGATTTAGGATCTTTGCATTCTTCAATGAAAATCCAGCTGTCGCTCATAATTTTTCTTTCTTCGACTAATCCAGCATAACCTAGTTTATCTGCGGTAATATCGTTCAGGTCAGTGAAAATCATACCTCCGGTTGCTTTTGAGAGTTTTTCAAGGTCAGATTTTTTCACTCTTCGAACTGCCATTATTCCGGCTTTTGATAAGAAATGCTGAGCCATATCATCGATACCTTTCTGGCAAATAACCACATTAGCTCCGGAATTTACAATTTTTTCGACCATGGTTCGAAGCATCTTCTCTTCTTCGTCTAAGAATTGTTGGATTTGTTCTGGGCTGGTGATTTGAAGTTTGCTGTCAAATTCCGTTTTTTCGATTTCTAGGGCGGATTGAATTAAAAGTATCTTAGCGTCAGCTACTTTTTTAGGCATTCCTGGACTGACAACTTCTTTATCTAAAATGATTCCTTTAATTAAGCTAGTGTCATCAATGCTATCTCCTTCTTTCTTTTGGATCTGAACTTTCTCAATATCAGCCATCCACTTTCCGTCTACTTTTTCCGCAATAGCTTGAATTGCATCAATGCATAATTCCGCTAATTTTTCTCTGCTTTCCGATACAATTTTCGAGCCCATGCAGGTCATCGCAGAATTTTTAAGCCCTTCTTTATCATCAATACCACTTTTTATGGATATTTTATCAAGGATCTCAACTGCTTTTTCTGCAGCTTTTCTGAATCCTTCTGTGATAACGGTAGGGTGAATTTTTTGCTCAAGCAGTTTTTTAGCTCTTTTTAATAATTCTCCGGTAAGAATTACAGAGGTAGTTGTACCATCTCCTACTTCTGAATCTTGGGTCTTCGCAACCTCGACCATCATTTTGGCAGCAGGATGTTGCACATCGATTTCCTTTAAAATAGTAGCTCCATCATTCGTAATTACCACATCACCGAATTGATCCACTAACATCTTGTCCATTCCACGGGGTCCGAGAGAGGTTCTTACGGCCTCAGCAATAACAATAGCGGCTGCGATATTATTTTCCATAGCATCTTTACCACGAGTTCTTTGGGTCCCTTCTTTCATGATTAATACGGGTGTACCACCTAATTGTGCCATATTATTTTTACACCTTTCACTTTATGATTTTTAATTGTAATTTTTTTTTTTGTATTTATATAGATCTCTAAGTCATAAAATTAAAAAAGTTTACGAAATTAATTTAAAAATTCCTAATAAATCTGATTTTTCATTAAGACCTATTTTTAAACTTATAATCTAAAAATCATAAAATTAATTTTCCATTCGTTATTTATGAGATCATGAGTTTATCTCATAAGCCTCGGGAGTTACACAGAGGTCGCCTCGTAGGATATTGTATAGGGTATTTTGGATTCATTTTAACCGATGTGTTTCGAGGGGTTTTTCTTTTTCAATATTATGTATATACTATTAATTTAAGTTCTATCTTAGTTTCAATAGGAATCGCTATGCGATTGTTTATTGCTGCTTTTTCTTCTATTATATTTGGGGTGTTAGCGGATAATAAGAAACCGGGAAAATTGGGAAAGCGCCGTCCTTTCTTATTTTATGGGGCGCCTGTATGGGTTTTAACTTGTATATTAATTTGGTTGCCCCCTTGGTATTGTCCCGAGACCAATTCAATGTATTGGCCCACCGCTTTATGGCTTTGGCTAAATTTGATTTTAAATGCTTTTTCAGGGATGTGTATCTTAAGCGTGTACTCTTCAATGCTGCCAGAACAATCCCAAACTCATGTAAATAGGAAAAAGGTTGCTTCTATGACCGCATTTTTATCCATCATAGCTTCAGTGTTATCTTTACTCTTACCTTTAGCCGTACAAAGCCTTCTCAAGGATCCTGAAAATGTGAAATGGTGGGAACCTTCGGGAAAAGTGATCCTTTTTTATATTCCCATAGTAGGGGGAACTTTTGCAATTTTTGGCTTAATTTCGGTGATTATAACTTTTTTTTCTGTGGATGAGTCATTTCATCAAAAACTTAAAGGTTTGGAAATCAAAAAAAAAACCATTTCCGAAACCTTTCGCCAAATGACGGTACCTGCTAAGGATAGGAAATATAGGAAGTTTTTAATTGTGGGATTTTTTACGAGTATGTCGGGTACCTTTTTAGGAATATTAATTTTTCCCTTTCTAACTTATACCCTCAAATTTAGAGGGGGGGCATTTTTTATTTATATTATCGTATCATTTACATGCAAGTTCGGCTGGTATTTTGTTTGGAAAAAGTTACTTAAAAAACATGCGATTGTAAAAATTTATTCTCTTAGTGTTGTAGCTTCTATAATTGCATCATTTTTAGATTTAGTGTTTTTATATCCGTTCCTTCCTTTCGAGTTTAAAGTAATTCTTTTTGTAATCACCATGGGTACGATTTTAGGGTCTATTTATGCATTTAATTTATTTTCAGGGCCATTAGCTAGTGCTATAATCTATGAATCTTCTGGAGAAATGGGAAGTGAGGATTTAGATAAAAGGGTATCCGAAATTTCAGGAGCTTATTTCGGATTAAATTCATTTATGGTCTCGATTGCGGGAGGAATTGCTTCAATTATGATAGGATTTATCCTTTCAGGTCCAAATGAAGAAAATCCAATTATAATTACGTTATCTTTGGCCTCTATGGGTATTTTTTATTCAATTAGTTACTTAATTCTAAGAAAAATAGAAATAAATGAAGAATTATTAGATAATAGACCCATACCTGTTAAAGTATAATCCCTCTATTCTTAGAATTTGAATTGAGTTAATTATTTTAATAAGTATATGTAATAAAAATTAAAATAAGGATTAATTGTTCTAATTTTAATTACTTGGTCAAATCTTTACGTTTTGGTCGTAAATCTTTACCGTGACATCGTCTGCATTTGGTTGCTTTAACTGGATTTAAGGCACCACACCTTCTGCAAACACTTTTTTCTAACAAATGATGTCTAGCAATTTTTCTTTTAACCGGATCGTCGATGGGAATTATGATTCAACTCTTTTTTTATTAAAAATTAAAATGATGATAATCAGTTAAGAATAAATGGGGAAATTTAGGATTCAAAATAAAATTTTTGGATAGAAAAGGGTCTCCAATTTTAAAAATAATAGTTTAACATAATAAAATTAAAATTTCATAAAGTATAGATCTAACAAAATAGATAATAGATGATAAGTGTTGCCAAGACAAATATTTGAAGAAGAAAAATTTCTAAAATTAGCCGAATTTGCTGTGCATTGTAGAGTAAAACGAGTAAAAGATAGTGTGAAACTAAAATTAAGAACGAAAAAACATCTTTTTACTTTGAAGACTTCACCAGAATCCGCCGAACGTCTTTTAAAACAAATAAGTTGTGAAGTAATAGAACTATAATTTAATCAATTAAACTTGAAATTTTATTTGGTAATTAGTTGATGAAAAACCTCCCTGCCTGTAAAACTTGCGTGAATTCCGGATTTTTATGTAATAGTTGTCAGAAGAAACTTGATGAGGGAGAGATCACGGATTTTGAATTAGACTTAGCACGGGATTTGCTTGAATTAGAAGAGACAGATGGAAGATTTGAATTTTTAAAAGATGTATCTTTTTATAAAGCTATCGATTATGAAGATGTGGTTATTCTGGTTGTAGGTAAGAGAGATAAACTTAGGATTAATGAAGATTTATTAAGTTGGATTAAAGAGTCATATGAGATTGATGAGATAATAATAATTGAAAAAACTAATAAACCCCGGGCGGTAATAGAAAGCCTAATTGCCCCGGCTAAATTGTTAAGCCTAAATGAAATTTTTTTAGCAACGGGAGATATCGAATTTAAAGGTATTTTACGGATTTCAGATAAAGACAAAATTTTGTTTACTAAAGAAGAGCTGGAAGACCTAACCTTAGAGTTAACTGGAAAAGTGACGAGAATTGAGTTTGCCTAAGTAAAATTATTCTTGATTTTTCAATCTATTATTATATATAAATTCATGACTGAGTATAAACAAGTTATTTTAATCAGAACCGATTTAGGAATGAGTACTGGAAAGAAATGTGCTCAAGCATGTCACGCTAGTGTTTCAGCTTCTGATCTAGTTCGGGTAAAAAATAAAAATATATGGAAGAATTGGAAAAACACCGGTCAGAAAAAAGTGATACTAAAAGTTCAGAGTAAGGAACAATTACAGGAGATATATATCTTATTACAAAAAACAAAAATTGAATGCTTTCTTGTTAAGGATGCGGGGTTGACTCAACTAGAGCCTGGGACAACTACCGCATTAGGGATTGGCCCAACTCTTTCTAATGAAATTGATAAAATAACAGGGGATCTAAAATTATTATAATAATTTTTGTGAACGACAGGTATTTGCCTAATTTAGTTGCCTAATATGGATGAAAATAATTCTCTTATTTTAAATAATGAAAAAGATGTGGAGCGATTTGTTGGGATAGAAGCATATATTAATTCTCAAATAGAAGGCATTAAGGGCATTTACAAACATATTTTCAAAGATTTCATTGTAAAAGAAATAATTGATGACGGAGTCACGCTTGAGATAAAAGAAGATTATTCTACAATGGATTTTTCCAAGGAACATAAAGATAAATTTACAACTTTCAATTTAATTAAAATTAATAAAGACACTTTCGAAGCTTTAAGGGATCTTAGTCAAGCTTTAAAAATTCCATCTGAATTGATTCATTATTCTGGATTGAAAGACAGAGCTTCAATTAGCGTACAAAAGATATCAATCAAAGGAAATTATGTGAAAGATTTAAAAAAACTAAAGATACGGGATATTTTTATAAGACATATTAAACCAACTAGAAAACCTGTCAAACTGGGAGGCAATCGAGGTAATCATTTTACCATAACTATAAGAAATATTGAAGATAAAAAAAATATTAATAAACGGATTGAAATTTTAGCAAATAAAGTAATAAAAAATGGATTTCTTAATTATTTTGGCCTCCAAAGATTTGGAATTTATCGCCCAAATTCTCATTTAGTGGGACGCTATTTATTAGAAAATAATTTTAAAGAAGCATTCAATGAGTATGTTTCCAGAGTATATTCCACTGAAAGCAAATTTCTACAAGAGTTGCGTGGGACTTTGGAGCAAGATGAGAATTTAAAAAAAGCCTACAAAAATTTTCCAAAGGGTTTAAATTATGAAAGATGGATGATTAACCATCTAATTGAACATCCTAATGATTATGAAGGATGTTTTAATTTATTACCTTCAGATTTAAAAAATTTATTAATAAGCGCTTTTCAATCTTATATTTTTAATAAAATGATCTCTTTAAGAGCAGAAAAAGGGATTTCTTTGACAAAACCCGTCCAAGGGGATGCTATAAGTATTTTAGATGATGACCATGGACAAATTACCCATATAAAATATATATATGGGAACCTCCAAGGCAAGTATGATAAGTTTTTAAAAAGGGCAATAAATTTAAACCGAGCCGCTATCGTCATTCCTATTGTTGGATATGACACGGATTTTAATGAATTTCCTTTGATGAGATCATTATTTGAAGAAATAATTGAAAAAGAGGCAATTAATATCACTATTTTCAATAGTGAATTACTTCATAAATTTGAGTACAAGGGTTCGTTTCGAGCAATGATTGTGAAACCAATTGGATTCAAACTTGTGAAATTTGACGATGATGAGCTTTTTCCAGGAGCTAAAAAGCTTAAAATTGAATTTGCCCTAGCCAAAGGAACTTATGCCACCATGCTCCTCAGAGAATTAATGAAATAAAAAATTCATTTTATATCAATTTCATAAGTTTGATTGGTTTCCCTACCTAAAATATCTATAACTTTAACACATACAATTAAAGTTCCTGATTCTTCATATTCATATGAAGTGGAACTTAATTTTAACCCTCTTTTCTTGGGTGTTCTGTATGACACCCATCTAGTAGTAAAAAGACTATGTTTGAAATCAAAATCAACTGACCAATAATCTATCCAATCACTCCATTTTTTCACATGGCCCTTAACATTTTCAGCTAGTAAATCTAAATAGGGAATAATATAATTTTTTAATTCAATTTTAACTTTATTTCCTTGAACGTTTAAACTTATCTCAAAGGTAGGATTTTCTATGTTTCTGATAGTTTTTACACTTTGTATCTCCTTGCTTAGAAATTCTTCAGGAATTTGAATTTCTTTTTGAGTTTCACTTGAGTGCAAAATTTTAAAGCACTGATAATGTTTTTTATAAATCTCTTTTCTATTAATTATGTCATTACTATTATATATATCCAGCATTCTCTTTCTTGCCAAATAAATTGCTTGTTTAGCTAAATCACATCCAATCCAACGTCTCCCCAATTTCTCAGCCACTGATAAGGTTGTTCCCGTTCCACAGAAAAAATCTGCGATTAGATCATTCTCATTCGACGAGGCTAAAATAATCCTTTTTAATAAAAGTTCGGGTTTTTGAGTGGAGAATCCTTGATATTCAATGGTGTTAGCTCGTATATAAGGGATATCATTCCACACATCTCTAGGAAAAATCCCTTCGTGAGTGATATACACTTTTCTGGATAATTTTTTTCCATTATGACTCCCTCCACGATAATAATAAATCCCTTTTTCATCTTTTTTTAACGCATTTTTCACTCTATCGGAATATTCCATATAAATATTCGGATCATCGTTAAACACATAGTCCTGGGTTTTAGTATAAAATAAAATGGTATCATAGGAACGAATAAAAAAATTTCTGGTTTTTACTGATGCAGCAGGATAAGCCCAGATAATTTCGTTTTGAAAATTATCCGCCCCAAAAATCTCATCCATCATAATTTTTAAATAATGCCCTACATGCCAATCTAAATGGACGTAAATAGAGCCATGGTCTTCTAATAATCCCCTCATTAAAACTAATCTTTCATACATGAAATTAAGATAAGCGTCCAGACCTTCTCTCCAATTATCACTGTACGCTTTTTTACTTAAATATGTAGAAGTCTTGGAGGTATTTTCTTCCCCGATCTGAATTTTTAAATTAAAATCACCTCCGGTTGCAAAAGGAGGGTCAATATAGATTAAATTTATTTTCCCCGCAAAATCTTTTAATAATGAACTCATAACAGAGCGATTATCCCCCCAAATTAATAAATTAAGCCAATTTATATTCGTATTTGGCCATGATAGCTGTTTATTCTCACGCTTATATATCTTATTTCCTGTTTCTTTTCCTTTTTCATTTTTGGGTGGAATATGAATCTCCATTTCTTTTAATGGCTCACTTGCTTGACTTCTTAATTTAATTAAGTTAGATTGAGGTTTCTTATCCCAAATCAATTTTACCATATTACAACATAAGATAACAAAAAATTTTATTGTTATTTTTCATTTCAAAATATAATTTTAAATTAATAGCGAGTACGGCTAAAATATATGTTAGATGATATAGAAAATTGGCGTAAAACCCATTATACTAATGAAGTTACTCCAGACTTAGTGGATAAAGAGATTATTCTTGGAGGTTGGGTTCGGAATTATAGAGATTTAGGAGGATTAAAATTTATCAATCTTCAAGATAAATATGGAGAGCGTCAAATAACTTTGAAAAAAGGAGTGGTATCTGATGAAGTTTTTGAAAAAACCAAGGTTGGATATCAATATTGCATTATGGTCAAAGGAAAAGTAAAAGGCTTTAAGAAAGCTCCCGGCGGAATTGAAATAATTCCGTCTGATCTAAAAATTTTGAATAAAACTCCCGAAAAGCTACCCATTGATATGACGGGAGAAACAATTTCTGAATTAGATTTAAGATTAAATAATCGGGCATTGGACCTAAGATCTGTAAGAAATCAAGCAATATTTCAAATTCGAGGGGAGCTATTAAAGTCCATTAGGAATTTCTTATTTGACCATCATTTTACAGAAATTACAACTCCAAAAATAATAGGGAGTGCCACTGAAGGCGGAACCGAATTATTTCCGATTATGTATTTTGATAGAGAGGCGTTTCTTACTCAATCCGCCCAATTGTATAAAGAACAATTGAGTGGAGTATTCGAGCGCGTTTTTGAGATTAGTGATTGTTTTAGAGCAGAAAAAAGTCATACCAAACGACATTTATGCGAAATCTTCACGCTGGATGTGGAAATGGCATTCGCTACCATGAATGATGTACTTGAACTCTTGGAACAATTAGTCCATCAGGCCATTAAAAACATTCGAGAAAAAGAAATGAATGCTCTCAAATTCTTGAATATGGAAAAAAAAACTCTTGTTCCGAAACTACCGTTTGAGCGATATAGGTACGAGGAAATTCTCGATTTAGTAAATGAAAAATTTGGATTCAATATAGAATTTGGTGAGGATATTTCTACTGAAGCCTATAGAAAATTAGGAGAAGAACTAACAGGGTATTATTATATAACTCACTGGCCAATGTCTATCAAACCCTTTTACATAATGCCATCAGAAAATCCCAAATATAGTGAATCCTTTGATTTACAAATGGGATGGCTTGAACTCACCTCTGGTGGAACAAGAGTCCATAGTAGTAAACAATTGACTCAAGCACTTGAAGAGAAGGGGCTAAATCCGCTCTCTTTTGAATCTCATCTCAACATATTCGATTATGGAATGCCTCCCCATGCGGGATTTGGATTAGGAATTGATAGATGGATCACATTTTTGTGCGGATTAGAGGATATAAGAGAAGCTGTAATGTACCCTAGAACACCAGATAGATTAACACCCTAATCAAATCAAAACAAATAACATTCTTATTTTATGAAATTATGAGTGAAAATTATATCCAGGATTATATTAAAGCAGGAAAAGCAGTTATTGCGGCCAAGAAAACCGCCCAACAGATTATAACTCCTGGTGCTTCATTTTTAGAAGTTGCTAACAAAATTGAAGCACAAGTGTATAAAAATGAATGTGAATTAGCTTTTCCGGTGAACTTGTCTTTAAATGAGGTGGCTGCACATTACAGCCCGGTTATCGATGATAAAACCCTTATACCTGAAAAAGGATTATTAAAAATTGATTGTGGGGCGCATTCTAATGGATATATCGCGGATTCAGCGATAACTATAAATCTAGATCAGGATCCAACCCTTCAAAACTATATAGATGCTGCAGAGGAAGGTCTTGAAGCTGCAATTGAAATATTTAGACCTGGAACTAAATTATATGAGATGGGAGAAGTCATTGCTCAAAAAATTATTAGTTATGGTTTAAGACCCATTACCAATCTAGGAGGTCATGAACTTAAACAATTTAATTTGCATGCAGGACCTTTTATTCCTAACTACAAGGAAAAGGCTCATAATCAGGTATTAAAACCGGGAGATGCGTATGCATGCGAACCTTTTTCTACATCCGGAATAGGGAAAGTTATAAATGGTAAAAAGTCTTACATTTATCGGTTTGTTAAAAAAGCAAAAAAAAATATGCCTTATGAGCAACAAGGGTATATGAATAAAATAGAACACATAACTCAGCATCTTCCATTTTCACCTCGATTATTAGAAAATAAAGAAATAATTCCCAAAAGTAAAATTCAGACTATAATTAATACCTTTGTGCGAAAAAAAATACTGGATCATTACCCTCTTTTAATAGAACGATCTGGAGCGTTTGTTGCTCAACAAGAACATACCATTATTATTGATTTGGATGGTAAGACCATTGTCACAACTAAGGAATGATGTAAAAAATAGAATCATTGCTGTCATTTTATGTGCGGGAGAGGGTAAGCGACTAAGAAAAACTATTAAAAATATCCCAAAACCTTTGATACAAATTAACAGCTTAGGTAATAAGTCGATCCTTCATCACAACATCGATTTACTACTTAAAATGGGAGTTTATAAGATTGCGATAGTTAAAGGCCATTTAGGAGAGAAAATTGATGAATTTTTAGAACATCTTGTAATAGAAAATCTAAATCTTCAGGAAAAATTAATTTTAATTGATTCCTTGGAGCAATATAAATTAGGTCCCCTCTATTCTTTTCTCTCCATAACTAGGGATAAAAATATTTTTCAAGATAAGTATGTATATCTCATAATTCCCGGAGACACGATTTTTCAATATGACCTTTTAAATGAGATTTTTTCAGTCTTCCATGAAAAAATTAAAGGTAATCTAGAATATCCTCTAATTTTTTATAGAAAAATTGAAGTGATTTCACTGAAACAAAAAACCCAATCAGAACGAATTTCATTAATAGACTTAGAGGAAACAGGTTCGAAAAAATTTCTAAAAACAATTAAGCAAGAAGCATTCCAAAATCTTTCTAATTCTGAAGTTATTGACCAAATTATTCCGATTTTTTTATTTTCCTATCATTTCATCCACGACATCATTGATATAGAAAAACAACTTTCTGTAACCACCATTAAAGGAATTCTAAATCACCTAATAAAAAGAGGTAGTAAAATTGGGGCAATTGAGATTGACAAGGACTATGACTTCTATGACATAGATACGAAATTGGACTTATTTGAAATACAAAAGTTCTAAGAAAAAAGGTGGGAAAATAATAGTCTCCGAATACTATATAATTCTCTGAGATTTTGTTTCAATGAGTTTAAGATCTCCTGAGAATTTTTATTCATTCATTCGGAATGAAGTTCCCAATTCACAAACACACTTATATTCTATGAGATTTTAGACGTAGCGTATTATTTATCTTAGTTGTCATAAAGTTGCTAAAATTCCAATTGTTACTCTTTTGTAGAACACAACATTTACCGCATTTCTAACACTTCGTAGTAAAAAAGTACTACTTCATAATGTTGTAAATGTATTAATCATAGTAAAAGGAACTCTTTGAATTTAAATGGATAAGTTATATTCCGTACCCTCGGAGTTTATTCTTTTAAAGAAATATTGTTATTTAAACGTATTAGGATTGTAATTCGAAGTAAATTAGTACCGTTGTACTAATGTACTAAGGATTTTTTGATAACATACCATTAGATATTAAGGATTTATTAAAGCTTTTTTAATCTCCGAAACAATAAAAAAAAAAAATTCGTCGGAAATTATGAATCAATTAATTTTGTGCTTACAACTAACTAACGTTTAGTTCCGTATTACCGTAACTAAAACCAATGCTTATTTATTTTCCCAAATAATTAATATAAAAATGAAATATATAAATCTTCCTATCATTTTTTATCAAATTTAAAAAATTTCTATTAAACTGAAAATATCTCGCAAAAATGGGCACCTTCTCCCATCTTAAGAAAATATAAAGATAAAAATCAAGTTTTTATTTGATTTTATTTATCTTATTATTAAATCATTAATTTATCTTCAATGCAACATGTCAGATAAAGGAGAAATACCTATCGAAATAGAAATTTTTGGTGTGGGAACGTTAGAGGGAATAATTATACGACATCTCGGCCCTATTTCGGCAGATATAATTCTGAGCAAAATGCCCTTTGTACTTAGAGGCAGGTTCGCTTTTGGCTCGAAAAATTATTGGACCCTTCCCATTGGAATAAGAAAAGGTCCCGATTCAAAAGCCACCAAAAATGTGGATAAAGGAGATATCGTATATAATCCTAAAACAGATGAAATGACTTTTATCTTAGAAAACGTGGAGATGCCCAATAAAGTGAATAAAATTGGGAAAATCGTAAGTAATATTGAGTTGTTTGAAAAAGCCAGTAATGGGCTCAATACCAAAATATCTAAAATTAGGTAAAAAAAATTGAACAGATATCATGGCAGTTGATAAAAAACTCACAATTGTGTTCATGGTCTTTTACATTTCAACGGTATTATACTTATTTTTGTTTATATTGGTAAAAGATTTTCAAGACTATATCATAAATCTTAGATTACAAATGGTCATAATAACAGAGGAAAGAAATTATTTTTGGGCATTGTTAATCTCGTTCGTAATATGCTTTATTGGATCTGCATCCATTGGTTTCCCTGTCCCATTTCCTTTTGTGTTATTCTCACTTGGTAATTCATTAAGATTGAAATACGTAAATCAAGGATATCTTTTAAATCAGATTTTGATATCAGGAATGTTTTGGATGGAATTAATGGGAATTGCATTTGCAGGAGGTTTGGGAAGCATACTAGGTGAATATACTAGCTTTTATATTGGGAAAAAGGCAAGAAGACTTGTTGAAGTTAGAGATTCTCAAACCCTGCAAAATATTGAAGGCTTTGGAAAATTGATCCTAAATAATCCAAAATTAATAAAATTATACGTTTTTCTTGTTGCTGCAACTCCCATCTCAGATGATTGGCTATTCATGAGCATCGCTATGGGTGATCCGAATTTTAAATTTAGAAAATTAATTTTATCTGGATGGTTAGGAAAAAATATTACTACCACTTTTTATTGTTTATTAGGGGTGTTTATTGAAATTGGATTGTTAGCGATAAATATCAAAGTAAATGATATTTCAACTGTAATAACTGAAGCAATAATTCTTTTGGTTACATTAACCATAATGTTTTTTGTATTGGCATTTAATTGGCAGAAATATTTTGAAGAAAAAAGAAAAAAAACCTTGGCAAATACGTGAATTATTTACTAAATAATAAAATTTTGGTGTTTTTTTTATATTAGGATTTAACTGGAACAAATTTCTTGAAGATAAAAGAAAAAAAATTAAACAAATAATGAACTATCGTAGAAACCAATGAAACAAATGAAAGCTATTGTTTATTCCTTATTATTATTTAAACAATTCTTACAGACAAACACAATTTTTCGTTTGTCTTTTGAGTTTTCATCATGGTAGACTTGTTTAAATATATAGCTCCCACAAACTTCACACACTGCAGGAGTTCTAGATTCTCCCAATAATGGTCCTAAATGCTTAAAATTAGCAGATGTCATAAATCACATATACGACTTTGTTTTGAGCGTAATTTCAATTTGAGAAATTAAATCTTTATTATTTCGATTATTAGATCTTTTATAATTTACTTTTTTTCTGTTTAAAAAAAAAGGACGACTCCCTAATGAAACATTATCTATTTCTATGCCAGGATATAATCTATTTTTGAGAATTTCAGCGATCTCTACAGCAGTGGAGATCTCTTCCCCTTCACCTTTAATTCTAAGGGATTTTTGTCCTCCAGAAAAAGCAAAAATAGCATCTTTAATAATTTTCTCTTTCTCCCTTCTGCTTTTAATATAAAAAGTGTTATTATCCATGAAAAATCATAAAATTAAATTATATTTGATATAAAAGAAGTTGTACAATAAGTTACATGTTTTAGTTCTAAAAAAACTTTGGTATATTCTTGTTTAGAAATTTTGATTTAAAACTATTTATAATTATTCTTTTGTGATGGAATAATATTACTTTCTTTAAAATGATTTATAGATTTTAAAAATCTAAATTCCATATATAAAATATAGTTATAATTTATTTTTAATGATGAAAATCATAGGATTTTGCGGCCTTCCCGGTTCTGGAAAATCAACAGCAATGGAATCTATAAAAGATCTGGGATTAGTGATAACTATGGGAGATGTGATAAGAAATGAAGCCAAAAAAATGGGCATAGAGAGCACAGCAAATAATTTAGGCAAAATTGCTAAAGAATTAAGAGAAAAGGAAGGACCTGGTGCGGTAGCAAGGAAATGTATTGAATTAATTCAGACATTAGAAGACGAAACCATTTTTATCGATGGAGTAAGATCCTGTAAAGAAATTAGTGAATTTCGGAAAGTGTGGAAATTTCCTCTCATTGCAATAGAACTTAATACTCAGGAAAGATTTACGCGCTTATATGAAAGAGCTCGTAGTGATGATCCCAAAGTTTTTGAAGATCTTAAACAAAGAGACGAAAGAGAATTTAGTTTTGGATTAAAGGAAGTAATAGAAAAAGCGGATTATAAAATTATAAATGAATCTACGATTCAAGACTTAAAAAAAAAAACCAAAAAATTAGTAAAAGAGATTTTAAAAAATTATTAAAAATAATATTTTTTATCTTAGATAATCTGCTATTGCTTTTGCTAAAGAAACTTTGGCAACCTCGTTATCAATAGAATCAGTTCCAACGATATCATCCGCTCCAGCGTTTAATATGCGATATTTAGCGTTTTGTAATAATAACGCATGAGATGCAACCGCATAAACTTTATTTGCACCACTCTCTTTGGATAACTTTATGGCTGTAGCCATAGTTCCTCCTGTGGCGATAATATCGTCTGATATTACTACATCCTTACCAACTAGGCTTAATTGTCCCGTCATAGTTATTTCACCGGTTTTCACATCCCTTTTTTTCTCAAAAAAATCTACGGGTATATCCTTTCCGAAATGTGTTGCAAAAATCTTAGATCTTTCTATCGCTCCTTTATCAGGCGCTACTACCACAATATCTTTAGCCTCTAAGGATTTTATATAGTCAGCTAATAATTTCATAGTGTCAATATTTACCACTTTATTACATATCAATTCACGCAATACATCTGGCGCATGGACATCGCATACATATAATTCATCAATCCTCATTGAATCAATTATTCCTAAAATTACATTAGCAAAAGCACATTCTCCTGGTCTAAATATTTTATCCTGACGAGCATAAGCAAGATATGGGATAATCACTATGACTTTACTTGCTCCCATACGTTTTACAGAATCGATCATCATAAAGAGTTCAAATAATCTAGCATTTTGATTCCCACTTGCGCTCGGTCCTGTTGATTGAATGATAATAACTTCTTTTTCTTGAATCCGTGTTTCATCTTCTACATTTATTCTCAAATAGTTTTCCCCATCAGGAAAGGTTTTAAATTCGGTATCAAAGCAATCAATATTTAATTCTTTTGCTAACTTAACTCCAAGCATTTGAGACGCTGGACCTATAATAAGAATTTTTTCCATTAATTTTATCCTCATTTTTAATATTTATTTATGACATCAATAATTTTTTCATGGTTGCTTTATAAATTCAATGGCTTTCTCAAATATCTCATCTCTATGTCCTTTAAAAGAATGCCCCCCGGTATCATATACCACCACATTTTCCTCTGATAATCCCAGTTGTTCTTTTATTTGAATTAAATTATCGAAAGGAATTCTCGGATCATCGCGGCAGTGTGCGATTAAAATTCTTTTATCATTTAAAGGATCTTTTTTTAAAAAATATTTGGGACTAACTCTTTTGACAATTTCTTCTGGGAATTTGATACTTCCTACGCTACGATAATCAAAACGAGTACAGAGCGCAATAAGTTTTTTTGCCCTCTGATCCACATAACCTCGTGTTAACATGATTGCACCTCCCCAACTCCTCCCAAAAAGCGTAATTTTCTCATCTAATAATCTATTAGATTGATTTTCGATAATCCATGTTAATACAATATTGAGATCTGAAAATATTGGATCTATCATTTTTAACACGTTTTTACCCGTTTGCTCTGCGGTTTCTCCATGGCCTCTATAATCATATGCTAAGACATAATATCCCGCATCTGCAAATTTTTCGGAATAATATTTTACAAAATAACTTTCTCGATGATCCATCATCCCTGCTAAATTTAGGATCCATGGGGCTTTTGAAGGAGTATTTGCAGTATAATATATTGATCCCTTAAGATTAATATTATCAGATCTAATGGGTATATCTATATTTTCAATTTGAATATTTTCCATTATGATTCTAGCTTAGGTTTTATTATTTTTATATTTTTGAATTGCTTGTTTTAAGGTTCTTATTGCTAATTCTGCACAATGTTTATGGTCTTTAGGTAGCCCATTCAAGGCTTTATCAATAACTTCTGGACTCAATTGTTCAGCAAAATCTACAGTTTTACCTTGAATTAAAAGAGTCAGTTGGCCTCCCGCTGCAACGGTAGCCCCACATCCATCCGTAATAAAATTAGCCTTTTCAATGATTCCATCTTTTATTTTTAAAAAAAACTGCATTAAATCTCCACAAGGTCCTCTATATTCATTGGATGTAGTAATTTCATCATCGGGGGGTTTCCCCCAATTTGGGGGATTATGAAAGAGCTCTACTATACGTTCATTGAAATCGGCGATTTCCTGATTAAGTATTTCTTGCTGGAGCTTTTCCACAAAGTCTTCAAAATTTTCTTTGGGCACTGACCTTTCACTTTATTTATTAGTTGATTGATTTTATAGAATGTTCTCTAGGAAGCTATGAAATTTAAAAAAAAATAGTGTAGATTCATTAATAATTTTTCGGGTTAAGTACTTCTTTTCTTTTTATCTACTAAGATTGAAATAAATTATTTGCATTCATGTAGCGAATTTTAACTATTCTAGATGGTTTAAGACATGTTTTTCTAAGCTTTCAATTTTTTCTGGCTTATTAATATAATTTTTTAGAATTTCGATTATTCTTCTGTTTAACTGATTATGTTCAAACACACAATTACTCTTGTTTAGAAAATCTTCTCCTCTGCGAATAGCCGCGGAATTTTCCGTAATTTTAATGAGTTCCGTAGCAATAATTCCATTTATATATATTAATTCAGTTAACTGTTCTGTCATTTTCTGTAATAATGCTAAATGTTCCTTTTCCATATTTAATTCAAATTTCATTAATTTTAATAGATTACTATAACTTTTAATTTAAAACTCATTTAATATTAAAAGAAGATTATTAAAAGATTCCTGAAATCAAAATTAACATGGATTTTAAAGATTTTCGCGAAGGATTAATCTCCTTAGCTTTAGTATTGTTTATATTTTCTCTAACATTTATGATGGGATCAGTATTAGCAGGACCAAATATCAATTTGAAAACGGAAGATCGAGATTTCATCATTATTTTAACAATAATAAATATCATTTTCAGTATTTACTATTTATTAGAGGGTTTAAGATTAGAAAAAATCTTCAAATTATCAGAGAAACAGATCATAAAGTTTGGAAAGAGAATAGGATTTATTTCATTATTCTATATCCCCCCTGTATTTTTAATGGGGTCATTATTATTTAGAGAATTAGATAATTTACAAAATTTGATTATTCTTTTGATTTTAGTACTAGAATTATGTCTTATAGGGGTCATAATGAAAGAGGTTTACGACCTACTTTTCTTAGAAGATTCTCAAAGAAAGCTTGAATTAGAAAAAAATCGTAAAATGTATTTAAGTCAAGAAGATTAATTATGTTTTAAGAGTAGAATTAAAAATTAGGATTTGCTTAACTTTTCTATTGCAGTATCTATCATTTCTAATTTAGTGGAATATTTCTCCATAAGCTCTGCAAATTTATCAAGCTCTATCTCTTTATTTTCCTTTAAAGCCTTCAATTCGTTGATTGTTCGGATAATTCCCGCTTTTTTATCTAATAATTTTTCTTTTTTGCTATAAGGAATCTTCTGTTCTAATTTCTTCTTTTGAAAGCTCTTAAAACGCTTAATATTTAGATCTTTCGGAATAAATTTGGTCAGATAAATAGTACTTTTTGGTACAAAAGGAGCCAGATTTTCTGGTATTATAATAATAGGCTCAGGATCTTGAATTCTTTTTACCTCCTCATAATCAAGAACTTCTTCGGCTATTTCTTTTATGGAATCTTCAACAATAGTAATATTATTTTTAATATTTTCTTTTTCTTGTATATTAAGGTCCTTTATTCCCTCTAACATCCCTTTCCAAATATCCTCGGCCTTCAGATAATAAAATTGTGCTTTTTGTTCTAGTTTTCTTACTTTTTCTTTATTTATGGGAGCAATGGAAGACTCTAGCGATGCTTTTGCCTTTAAATGGCACGCTTTACCCATATCATAATGAAATTGAGCTCGAATTTGTTGTCGCTTCTTTTCTTCATGTTTTTTAAGATAAAATATTCTTTTAGAAAGTAAAGAAAGCCCTGAATATAATTTAGATGCAAAATATTTATTATTTTTAACTTCTTCCCATGAAGCTGCAATACTTTGGGCGAATACTCTTGCCTCTTCTGAATTTAATTCTAACTGTTCAGCAGAGAGTAGAGTGCCTTTATCATTCTGATATACTGTAGCTGCACTGAAATAAGCGGCGGTTTTATAAACTTTGCTCGCCTCAACCATAGAAATAATAGAATTTTCCCATTCCTCCTCCTCTTCATAATTTTCGGAAAGTTGAGAATAGGCTTTTCCTAACACCCATAATGCGCGAGCACATTCAAACATTAAATCATTAATTTCGATATCTCTATTTTCTATATAATCCTGAAAGGTAGGGGTGATGTCTAATTCTTTTAAGATTTTTGGATGAGTCTCATTTTTGTAATTTATATTTAAAATCATAGTATATTCCAAAACAAGATTTAGGTCGTCTAAAGAGTAATCTTCTTCGTCCTTTCGGATTGCTTCTTCTAATTTTTTAATAGAATAATGAAGATAACGAATGCGTTGCATTGTTTCTTCTGGAAAAAACGGCATAAAATCAAAACTTTTTTTTATTAAATTTTAGTTATATAACCTTAATAAAAAATTCAATAAAAACTAATCTATATACTATCGAATATAAATTAATAATTGAAAAATGATAATGAATCGAATTTTTATTTTTGAATTTGTGTCTGGGGGGGGATTTAATAAAATTGATATCCCTTCTTCTTTATTCTGTGAAGGCTACGGAATGCTTAGATCGATTATTACAGATTTCAAAAAGATGAATTTCGAAGTTACAACTTTATTAGATGCTCGAATCTCTTATTTATCGAATTATTTAAATGTGGATACCGTAAAGTATGTTAATGAACAAGAGGATTATATCACCAATTTTAAAAAAATGCTTATTGATTGTGAAAGTATTTTTATTATAGCCCCTGAATTCTCTAATATCCTATATGATTTAACCAAAATTGCACAAGATCATAAGAAACGTATTTTAAGTATAGATCTAAAGGGAATTCAATTAGGTGCTTCAAAAATTAAAACCTATGAATATTTTAAAAATAATCATATCGAGACTCCTGAAACTTACCAAATTCCCACATCAAATGGATTAGATATAAATTTCATTGTGAAAAAACTTAATACTATTAAAGCCCCGATTGTTCTAAAGCCTGATGATGGTGTTGGTGCGGAATCTATTTATTATTTTGAAGATCAAAGTCAAATTCACAATTTTTTTAAAGAAGCAAGAAATCAATTTGATGTTAATAGAAAATATGTCCTTCAAAAATACATAGAAGGTGAAGACTTAAGCGCTTCTCTAATAGGATACCAACAGAATACGAAAGATTTGCCTCTATCTCCTGTGCTTTTAAGTATAAACTTTCAAGATATTAAAATTAAAAATACAAAAAGCGATTCCGAATATTTGGGAGGATATACTCCCATCGAGAATTATTCGCTAGTCCATAAACTCTTATTAAAAATTTTAGATAAATTAGATCTATCCATGTTTAATAGTTATTTTGGAATCGACTTTATAAGAAATAAAAATGACCTAACTCTTATCGAAATCAATCCAAGGTTAACTACCTCTTATATTGGCATTAGAAATATTATCAATAGGAATCCTGCAGAAATTATAATAAAAAATTTCTCTAAATCTCCAGAAATGCACCACTTAAAGATCAGTAAGCACTCTATTTTTAGGAGACTTGAATTAAAATATACTGGTGAATTCTCCTTAAAAAAAATAATAGAAACCCATATTCCTAAAATCGTAAAAAAAATCCCCGAAATTATAACTCCGCCGATTTCATTTAATATTTCAAATCAATCGATTCATACTGATTTTTCATGTTTTATTGCTACAAAGGAAAAAGATATACATAATTCAAAAAAACGACTAAGTAAAATTATAGACATTCTCCATAAGGAATTTAATTTTACCCTAATCAAATAGATAAAAATAAAACGATGGTAAAGCTCCCATAATGAAGGAGCAATGCAATTATTAGCCCTCTTTCAATTTTTAAACCTTTGGTAACTTTTAGATTGTAAGTTAATAGCCATAGCGATAAAATTTGAAAAAAAATCAAGAATACCGTATCAATAAAACTAATAACAGATATCTGAATTAATTCTGTCGATAATAGAATAAAATGTATAAATAAATAAATTACCATGGGATATAAAATTACAGGAAATGAAAGAAAAAAGTTCAGCGTATTATCTTTCTTCCTGTAAAATATTCTGCAACAGACTTCCACTAAGAAAAAATAAATTAAGAAATTTAAAATAAAAAATACTCCTAAAAATAGATGGGAAATAAGGGATAATTGGTAAATATTCTCTGGAGTTTTAATAAAAAATAGTAAGAAAGAAAAAAATCCATTTAAACCACATAAAATGGTACCGATAATTAAAACTACCATTGAAATGATAATATTATAGGTTTTATCCTTATCTTTGAATGAGAAGAATTTGATGGGAGTCAAGGCAAACAAGAATTTTATGAGAGGGGACCCGTACTCTCGATTAGAAAAGTCGATAGATTCCATAATTTCTATATTTTCTTTTAAAGAATTATACGCGTGAATCCCCAGATCTGTAAGATAATACTTTTTATTTTTTTTTTGTTGGATTAGTTGGGATAAGGAGTCTAAATGATGATAAATGGTGCCGGTACTTACTTTAAGTATTCTTTTTAAATTTGTAAAAGAAGAGAATTCATTATCTCCTATTATTTTTAAGATTTTTCTGCGAATTTCATGACTTAAAGCATAATAAAAGCTAGATTCCAATTCATGAGTATTATCTTCTTTTAAATCCTCTTCTTTGTCCTTATTAATTGTAAATTCCCTTCCTTATTTATTCTTTTGATATTAAAATCAAGATTATATTGATAATCATAATAATAAAACCCGCAATACATAGATAAAATCCAATACCTGCTTTAGAAAGATAAAATAGCTCCCCGGGGATAAATTCTACTAAAAAAAAAGTAAGAAACCCTAAACCAATAAAGGTTATGATAACCGAATTTATTTTGTATTCGAGATTCTTTAAAATTAAAATACTTGCGATTAAACAAATTATCCCACTTATTAAGGGAAATAAAAATAGAAAAGCTTCTTCTACGGCCGTAATCGTATATAAAACATATGCATCAAACAATGAAAATTGTGAAAACCAGGGTAAAAATTCAGAAATTATAATTAATATAGAACCAATTATCCCTGTAAATCGATAATCGAACATAAGTAATTTATTTTGGTAATCTATAGGAGGCATTTTCTTGATAATTTTGTAAATATAATTTAATTTGAAATGTATTTATTGGAGAAAATCTAATTAATATTAATTGTGACGTAACGTATCTTCTCAATTTAAATTAAACAATAATAAAATAAATTCAGAAAATATTAATTTTGTTTTTAAATTTTTAAAGAAAAACGTTTTATTAATATTAAGAAAAATGTCGTCAAAAAATGTGGTAGAAAAGGATACCGAATCTGAAGATCTTATTAGCTATTTAAAAGAAAAAATACCCGTCGAAGAGATGCGGGATTATGCCAGTATTCAAAGAGTGAATTCCCTAGATCTCGTGAAAGGCTTTGCCATTATAATGATTATTATTTATCATACATCCCAGACTTGGTTCTCTCGGGACTGGCAATTCCTAAGCGGGATGGTTCTTGCCGTTTTAGATATTTTAGGACCCTCATTATTCGTCTTTCTTAGTGCACTTAGTGTAATTTTTAGTATTAGAAAAAAAACGGGAAGACTTCCTAAGAAAGTTATACGAGCTCGAATTTTTTCTAGAGGAATTTCGATTATGGCAATTGGAGTAATCTTTAATATCGTTGGATTAAGTATTGTGCGACCTGACATTCCTTTCCCATTAAATCTTTGGGGGTGGAATATTCTGATGTTTATAGGATTCTCCCAAATAGCCTCATATTACGCTCTAAAACTTAAGAAATGGCTTAGGGCTTTATTAGGTGTAATTATTATCTTCATTTCGCCTACTCTAAGATTTTACCTCTATATTGGAAAAGATTCAAATTTACTTATATGGATTTTACATTTCATTATAACTTCCCCTACTCCTGAGTTAACACTTCTGCCATGGTTAGCTATATGTTTTATCTCTACGATATTTGGGGAATTTCTTTTCGAGGCAATGATAGACGGAAGTGAAGCTGCATATAAACATTTATTTAAAACATTTATCATATGGGGAACTATTCTAGTAGTAGTTGGTGTAATAACTGGTTGGCAATTACAAACTCCAGAAACTTTAGTAGAATCAGAATATCCCCATTTAAGATTATATACGATTATGAATCAGCAAGATTATTATCATTTTCCAGGAATGCCAGAATTTCTAATTAGAGGTACAATTGGAAATATGTTCTATAACATAGGTGCTGCTCTATTAATTATAGCAGTATGCTTCTACCTTATTGATATTAAGAAAATAGACAACTCTTTCACAAGCATGTTAATTTACTACGGAAAAGTATCTTTAAGCTTATTTCTTGTGCATTATATATTTATACCACTTTTTCCTTTTCGATTTAATATTGTAATAATTGTGTTTATTATATTAGGCTATCTTGGATTTATGGGATTCTTTATGTATATCTGGAATGAATATGGTAATGGAATAGGATCTCCCGAATGGTTTATGATACAAATCGGCAGAATAGGCCAGAAAACAGGGGAAAAAGTCAAGGAAGAGGTTATAAAAACCGAAGAATTAATCGCAAAAGAGATTAAAAAAACTGAAGAAAAATTCGTAAGAGAAATCAAGAAAACCGAAGAATTCATCATTAAGGAAGGGAAAAAGATAAAGGAAAAAACTAAAGAAATCATTAAAAAAGAGAAAAAGAAAGAGGATTAAAGCGGAGTAAAAAAATACCTTCTATAAAAATATTGAATAAAATCAAATAATCTTGTGATAATTCTTTTTATAATCAACATCTATTTTTAACAACATTTAAAATGAATTTTAGCGAAGTATTATATAGCATAAACATATAAATATATAGGGAGAATAGATCAAATATTATTAGAAAAAGATAATCAATATTAATATCAAATAACTGATAAAAGGTAATAACCATCTCTGATATAGAGGAAGGATATAAATTTAAAATTTGTGTTTATGGTGCTGGGGGAGTGGGTAAGACTTCTCTTTTAATTCGCTATGTAAAAGATAGATTTGATGAAAAACTAATTAAAACCATTGGAACGAATTTTCTAATAAAAGATGTAAAAATAGATGATATAAATCTCAGATTATTATTGTGGGATATAGGGGGACAAGCCCAGTTCGCTAAGCTTAGAACTATCTATTTTAAGGGGAGTAATGCAGCCCTTGGTGTTTTTGCACTTGATAGTCTTCCATCATTGCTTAAATTACCAGGTTGGGTGAGTTCAATAAAAAAATCCGTAAAAAAATCCATTCCTATGATAATATTAGGAAATAAATCAGATTTAGGGCGCCAGGTGGATCGAGCGGAAGCAGAAGATCTAGCCAAAAGACTTGGTAGTGAATATCTGGAAACTTCAGCAAAGACAGGGGACAACGTGGAGTTGGCATTCCAAAAGATTGCAAAAGCTTGTTTGGAGAATGTAATTGCGGAATAAATTCGTATTTCACACTTTTTATATTTTTAATACTTTATTTTATGCTAAGCTGTTTTTGTGTCTATATCTATTCTATAATTCTTCAGCTGTTGTAATAGATCATCTACCCCGTTAAAATGAATTCCGATAATTCCTAATCCCTTTGCGGATCGAATATTATTAAGACCATCATCAATAAATAGAATTTCTTCTGGTTTGCATTCCGCTTTTTCAATAGCATACTGGAATATCTTAGGATCAGGTTTGGTCAGATGAATCTCGTGAGAAAGTATTAATACATCAAAATATTCCATAAATCCCCAATTTTTTTCTAATAAATAGTCCCAATGACTCGCATTGACATTAGATAACGCAATCAATTTATATTTATTTTTAGACTTTAACTTTTTTAAAACTTCAATCATCTCGGGATTGAATCCCGAAATAATACTATTAAAAGCATCAAAAAATTCATTTTTATCCAATGCGCACACTTGTAATATGTTGCATCCTAATTCATAAAATTCATCACCACTCATATTTCCTTGATGATAAATATCGGATTGTCTAAAAAATTCCATCATAATTGGCGTCTGGGGTTTATTTAAAGGGGATAAAGTAATAATCTGATTATAAAAGTTTGAAAAATCTAACTCTATTATAACGTCACCTAAATCAAATATAATCGCTTTTATGGTCATGATTCTCAAACCGTACTTCTTTTATTTTCGAAATGATATTTTTGTAGAGTACCTCCTAAATGGGATAGGAAGTTTATATTTTGGAAAGCCTTTGGTATCTTTTTCTAAAATTTCTAAAAATTCTTCGAGTTGAATATTATTAAATTGTTCCGCGGTACTTTTTTTAGGACCAAATGGTTTTCCAATTCTTCGTTTTCTTATAGATATACTCTCATTTTCTACTTCATTTTTTCCCAAAATGACGATGTATGGAATCCAATCGATTTCAGCTTGCCGTATCTTTTTCCCAAGAGTTTCTTCTCTGTCATCAAAATCTGCTCTATAATTTTCTCTATTGAGAATTTCTAAGATTTTTTCAGCATAATCATTTTGCTGATCGCTTACAGTTAGGACTCTCACTTGGATTGGGGATAACCAAGTTTTAAACCCTGGAACCAATTTATCTTTGTTTCTTATAGCACTTTCAATTAACCCCCATAATACCCTTTCCAAGCCTCCGGTAGGTGAATTATGAAGAATTATTGGATATTTCACTTGACCATCAACATCTGTAAAAGAAATATTATATTTTTCTCTCTTTTTCCCTTCAGTATCCTCCATGAATTCTAGAGAACTTTCTACATCTATTTGATTTGTTGCTAATGTGGCGCTTTTATTTTCTGCTGAAAGCACATTTCTTTCAAATTTTAATACATAATAATAATATCTTTCTTCCCATAGTTCTAATAGCGCAGGATTTTCTTCAGATTTAACTAATTCTATAATCCATTCTTTATTATTTTTATAAAAATCCTTGGTGGCTCTAAATATAACATAACTTTTTATGCCTAAATCTCGCTCTAGATTCTTGATTAACTCATATTGCTGTTTAAACTCCTCAACAGAAGATTCTAAATCCTTACAGAGAGTATGCATGTCTGGCATTATAAATCCGCGTAATCTTCTTATTCCTGATAATTCACCCTCTTGCTCTCTTCGAAAATCATATTGTTCATATTCATATGCTCGCAATGGTAAGTATTGAGGTTTTAAATTCATACTGCTAAATAAATCAAATAATAGAAAATCAGAGGCATATCTTAATAGATATCTATCACTTCCAGATTCAACCCAATAACTTCTTGCTGGGAATCGAGCCGTTTGAGCTGTTAATTTCTTGTTTTTCACCGTATACATAATTGGAGTATCAATGAGTATTGCCCCGTAATCTATTATTCTATCCTCTATGAAATTTTTTATTAAATTCTTCATGATAACGCCTTTTGTGTACCATCTAAAATTTCCCGCATCGGTATTTGGATCAAAATCCACTAGTTCAAACTCTTTCATCACCTTTATATGGGCTGGTTCGATTGCTTTATCAACAGTTCTAGAACCTAATTCAGATTTTAAAAACAGATTAAAATCCTTGTCCTTAATCTCTTTTATGGAGGGAATTTTCCCTTGTTCCTCAAATTTCAAGTCAACCTCTTTACCTGATGTCATGATTACTTTAAAAATAGAATTTTTAACTTGCTCCTCAGGTTTAATAGCTAACTTAACATCTCGATACATTTCCGCAACTTCATGCCCAATACAATTGATTTTAAATGATTTGTACCATCCAAATGGTGAAAAACTTGCCTCTATTCCTTTTTCCTCCAATAATTGTGCAATTTTAGGGCATACTTCCATGGCTGTCGCTTCATGACTGAGAAATTTGCTCAAATGCGCCCATGGATATACTAAGACCTTATCAACATGATATTTCTCCCTATCTTTGATTAATTCCACATAATTCCTTGGTTTTCCCTTAATTTTACCGCTCTCAATACTTTTATTGTATTGTCTTATTTCTTCATTTTTTTCTCTAATTTTTTCGGGAAAACTCGAAATTTGAATGATAGCTTCCTCTATCACTTGCGCACCTTGATGCGCAATTATATCGGTATCATAGGTATCTTGATCTTCAACAGAAACATAAGCTACAAGAACTAACCCATCCATTTTAATAACATCCTCAGAAAACTCCTGTGGTTCGCTTGTAGCAGGTTTATGCTTAATAACTTCCACGCCATCAGAATGGATTAATAAAATCTTCATAATAATCCTTAATCTTTTTTTTTCTCTACTATTTTTTATAAAAAATTCTAAATAACTGTGATAATTAATTATATTTAAAATTGAAATTAATTATTACTAAAATTTTTATCTAAAAATACCTATGAACCTTACAAATATTTTCTCGGAATTAACTGAGGCATTAGATAAGT
>SDNV01000114.1 GCA_004524515.1 Promethearchaeota archaeon | reverse complement strand
TTTATCTAGGATTGCATACCATTGATCTCCCCGTTCCCTAGTATTATGTCATAACCTTTTTTTTCTTAATTGAAAAAACCAATTTATAAAAAATCAAAATAATAATTACCAAAATCCCTACAAGCTGTCGGGATGGGCAAGCACGATTGGAGGAGGTAATAAAGAAACTTTTGATTTAAAAGATTACTCAAATTTAAGAACATAAAAATAACTACTTAATTTGAAAAAATTTAATAATTGTCATTTATAATATAATAATGACAATTAAAATCTTAAAAAAAACATGACAGAAAAAATAACTCAAAAAGTCTCATCAAATGGAAGAATAGTCATACCAAAAGAGTGGAGAGATAAATTAAATATTGATGATAAAAATATAGTAGAAATGGAATTAAAAGACAATAAAACGATTTTAATAAAAAAAAAAATTCATCCTCTCGAAATTGAAGACAATTTATTTGAAGGAGTTTCTCCATTCACTGAAGAGGAGTTAGACAAAGCGAAAAAATCATTATTTCCCATCAAAGATTAATTATATTATTTCTCGATGATTTAAAATGACAGAAAAAGTAGTAGTTGACGCTCAAGTCTTATTTTATTTCCACTATACCTATCAAAAAGTCCCTCCAATGCTTCAAGAATTAAAAAAAAAGGTAATAGATGGAAAGTTAACAGTCATTGTACCTACTATTGCAATCGCGGAATTATTATGGAAAATGAGAAAAATTGGTAAAATAAATGAGGTCAGAGAAGCTATTAATAGATGGGAAAAATCAGAAAATATCATAATTGATGATTTTAATTTAGAGATTATTAAACTTATGTTAGAAAATATTGAGAGCCATGAATTGCATGATGAAATAATTGCAATGACTTGTAAAAAATATAATACAAATATCATTTACTCTAAAGATGATAAATTAAAAGAAATATTCAAGCTGCAATTAAGATCTTGGAAATAGTTAAACAAGCTTAAATTAATGATGATATATTTACTGTATTCATTTTTTTTAGAAAAGGGATATTTATAATTTATTTTTCATTTTAGAAAGAGGGGGCAAGCATGGCGGGAGGGAAATAAATGTAAGAAATTATAAATGATAATATAAATTTTAAAGACTCCAAAATATTAAATCTTAATAAGCCTAGTAATATCTTAAGATAAAATTAAAATTCAAAATTGATAAAGGATTCAAAATCAGAGGCAATACATCTAAATCTTCTTGCTCAAGTAGTTTTTCAATTTTCTTTCTTTCATTCTCAAAGATCTCTTTAAATTCTGCTCGATTTTGTTTGTTAAGCACTTTTTAATAAACGATATGTCCGACTTTATGTTTTTCGATTTATGTGTTCTTTTTTTTATCTTAATCTGCCTCCCGTTATGATCCATATTTCTGTGTTTATGTAAAGGATATGTATTATGAGAATTATAGTTGATATCATTATAATCCAATGAATTATTCGAAATCTCCGATAACCAATAATTTTCATTATTTTCGATTCACGGGCAGCCATTGATAAAATCGATACTATTGTCATAACAACTGCAAAATATACTCCTGTACCAATTTTTAATTGAAATATATTAAAGGAAAAATGTTCTCTATCACTTCTAAAAAAGATAGATCTCCAAGGCTCCGAAATATATAAGAGATAAAAATGGGAAAAGGCAAATAAAATACATAAAAAAGAACTAATACAATGTAGATCTCGTGCTTTTCTCTTTCCTCTCTTATGAAATAATTTAGCATGTTTATTCATGGTGAATCCCTGAAATGAAGATATTATAAACCATATTAACGCGGTCCATCCAAATGCCCTTCCCCATTCCCAGAGATCCCCATCTATACCTCCACTATGATGTCCGCACCCATAAATTGCATGAATTTGAATAATGATATAATGAGGTATTAATATTGAGGGGATTAAAATTAAAAACTCAATAATCAAATAGAGGTGAAACCAAGTAAGATTTCTTTGTTCTAAAAATTCTTTTAGCTTTTCACTCACTTAATATCCCTTTAAGCTTTAGTTAATTCAAATTAAAATAGAAAATACTAAGGATAATTAATTATTATTGAAAAAAAAATACTTTAAATAAAAAATTAGAAATTATAAATTATTAGTTTAGACATTCTTAAACAATAATGGATTATTAAACAAAGTATTAGAAATCTTTTTGATAATTAGGTTAAATTATTTAAATGGAAATAAATCCTTTTAATTATGAATGGATCTTCGGAAAAATATGGAGATAATTTTCAACAAAAATCCAAATATACTAGAATTAATTTACCTGCACATTATTTAGATTGGTCTAAAAAACCAAAAACCTATAAAATTTATAAAAATCCGATTTCTAAAATTCAGCTTCCCGCACCTAAATTTGATGAGAAGGTGAAATTTTGGGATGTTCTTGTGAAGAGACGTTCTATAAGAAATTTTTCAAATAAACCGCTAACTTTAATGGAACTCAGTCTTTTATTATTTGGGATGGAAGGACTTACAAGAATTTTACCTCAATTTGCTTATCGAATCACTCCCTCTGCTGGAGCCTTATATCCAATTGAAATTTATCCAGTTATAAATAACGTAGAACAATTAAAATCGGGGATTTATCATTATAATATTCCAGAGCATAGTTTAGAGTTTTTAAATGAAGGAGATTTTAGGACCGAGGTTACAGAAGGGTGTTTAGGTCAAAAAATATGTTATAATTCCGCAGTTAATTTTATTTGGTCTGCTGTAATTGAACGATCCAAATGGAAATATCTCCAAAGATGCTATAGATATATCTATTTAGATTGTGGTCATATTGCTCAGAATTTATATTTAGTAGCAGAAGCGTTGGGTTTAGGAGCGTGCTCTATTGGAGCAATTTTTGATGATGAACTTAATGACTTGTTAGAAATTGATGGTATTAATGAAACAGTTATATATGTAGGGGTAATTGGTAAAAAAAAATAAGAGTTAATCTTAAGCATGGAAAATTTAATGAAAAAGTTTGAAACTATTAAAGAATCAGGAGATTCAGAAAAAATCAATGATTTCTTAATAGATCTTGGAAGAGATCCAAAAAAAGAGTATCTTAAGATATTAGATTTTTTTATTGAAAAACGCGACCCAGATATATTCAATAAAATAAAATTGAACTTAATTTTTATTTTAGGTGAATTAGGTGGGTTAATAGAGATAGATAAAAAATATATTGAATTTTTAATAGAAGAATATTTTATCTCTGACCGTTGGATTCGTAATGAAATCGTGTGTGCGTTTAATAAGATTGGAAATAAAATGCAATTTCCCAGAAAAGTTCTTGATATTTTAAAATATGCGATCATTGATGATTATTTACCTATTGCGATTAATGGAATGAAATCATTATTACATTTTGAAAATCTTTCCGATGATTTATTTGAAAATCTCTTTAAAACGTTGAAAGTTCAGGATTCTGAGTTGATTGACCAAATCTTTAAGGTAATAAATAAATTTATTATCAATGAAGCTGTTCTTTTTGAAAAATTAATTACCTTAGATAATTATAGGAATTTAGATAAAAAATCAATCAGATCATTATTAATCCTGTTTTTTAATTCGGTTATTAGATTACATAATTTAAAATCCTTCAGGGAGCTTGTTGAAAATTCTGAATGGGAAAACAAGGATAAGGAGAAATTTTTAGCTGAAATTGATGTATATGAAAAGCTTTTATTGAAGAGAATTTAATTTTACTTTAATTTTCATATGACTGAAGGATCTCTTCTAAATCCTCTTCTGAATAAATAATTTCATTAAAAATTTTAATTAATAGTTTTATAATTTCTCTTGGGTTACCATCAGCCACGTAATAAATATTTTTGAGTATTTTTTCATTTAATGGAAAAAGAGAATCAGGATTTTCATCTAAAAATTCAAGATAGTTGACAGTGCTCAAAAAGTTCTCTAAATTTTTCTTATAAAATTCATCTATATCATTTTCCTCGAAATTTTCCAGAAACAAAGGATTTTTGAACATGAGCAATAATTTTTTATCCTTTTCTTGTACAGTCGTCTTTATTTCTTCTAAAGAATCGATTGAATTTAATGTAATAATAATTTTTATATTTTTTATATTTTGTAAACTTAATATCTTATCAAGTATTTTTTGAGCTGCTATGTTATCTGGACTACTAGTTTCGCTTCCATATAAATAGCTTGGATCAAAAATTTCTTCGGATTCTTCTTCAGGTTTCATTAATGATATGATTTTCTCAAAATCATCGATGAATAAAACACTTCCTAATTTCGAGTATTCAATTATAATTTTTAACATGGTAAAAGCGTAAGACTTCTGTCTGAGATCATAGAGTAAATTTAAGTGGGCCAAATCTCGAAAATCCATAAGTTCACCTAATAACCAATTTTCCGCTTCTAATTTTTTATAGGGATCTAATTGATGGGCAGTAATTGCATTTATTATGTCATTTAACGCAATTTTATCCTCAAATTTTTTTGAAATCTGTTCAAAACCAATTTCTCTTACTTTATTAATGTCTGCTACATGAAAAAATCCAAATCTTCTCTCGAGTGCTCCCCATTCATTACATAATTTATTCGCGATGCTTCTTAAGAATTCAACTCCAAGTTCTTCTATATATTCGGAATATAAATGATAATAAAATTTTTTATAATTTTCTAATGAAATATAGAAAGTATTGTGGTAAATTAGCTTCTTTTTTAAAGCCCAATATAAAAAGGTTTTACCCACGCCAACCGGACCGATGATTGGAAGTATAAAATTTTCATTTTTTTTAATCACTTCTAAAATTGAGTTTAGTAAATCTGCTCTAGATTTAACTAAATCGAGATCTTCATTTATTTCTCCAGTTGAAACGAATTTTTTAAAAGGATTTATTCCAATTTTAAAAATATTTAACAGTTTCGCTTTTCTGTTTTCATATAATAACAAATTCTATATCCAACTTTTAATCTTTTAGATTTTCAATTCCTAAAATTATAATAAAGCGAACCACATCATCATCCATTTTTACATTTACTAACGGTTCATAACTTACATTTAAATCATCACTTTTATCCCGTCCGACTATTATAGAGTCATAGAATACTGGATCGCCTCTATGATCTATTACTACCCTATCCGCAACACAAATTCCATTGAAGATTAAACTAACTGGATTCTTCAAAATTTCCCCTTGAAAAAATTCTAAATGATCTATAGGAGAATAAATTGAATCTTTTAAATATAATCCTGCTGTATGAAGCATAGTAATAGTAAAAGGAAATGCATCTGAAAATTGACCCTCGTCATATTGCTCCATTATTTCATTCGGAACTTGTACTGAATATTCTAAGGGTGAATCCTCAATATTATCCCAGATGAAATCATCTTTTTTTGAAAAAGCTAGTAGGTTATTTCCTACTTTTTCAAACCCGACCATTAACCCCTGGGAGATGCAAATCTCATTTTGTTCAGAAATTTGGATATTATCTGAGAAAATAATATAATTTACGTATTCTTTAAATTTAGATATAATAGATCCATTAAACTCTCCTGTGACTTTTATTTTCTTAATATAATCAAATAATACCGTATGTTCTTCATTCATTATTCTTACTATTATGAGTTGTAATCTTTTCTTAAGCGAATTTGAGAAACTATCAATTAATTTATAATGAATAATAATCCTTAATATTATATATTAATATTTTCATAATCATATAAATTGAAATAACAATAGATTATTAAATAATGGGCTCAACCAGTCTTACTCAGAATCTATCTGATTTATCTAAAACTGAATTATTAAAAAGAGCAAAACAGTTTATTTTTTCTACAGGTTTAAATGACGGAACTTCCAAGTTATGTAAAGCAAATATGAAATATGGTCTTGCCCAGTTTCATCTAATCCAAGAACGACTCGGAGCTGAACCAAAAGCAACTTTTATTTCATCCCCGGATGAAACAATTTCAAGAAATTCTTTTCGCTGGAATTCGGGTTTAGGATACGGAGGAAGATTGAATTGGGGCAATAAAAATGAGAAACTTATATTTTTAAATGTAAAACCAAACCATTGTGGAATTCTGGTTGGAGGTTTAAATGAATTACCAAATTCTTATGAAATAATAAAAAGAATTGATGAAGTGAAAGCTAAAGAATTATTTCTTGGGGATATTCAAATAAACTGGGATTATGGAATCTCAAATCACTTTATTAATTGTTTTGAAACTAAAAATTTATCTAGTATGGAATTTCCTCCCTATATGTTTATGATTCATGGATCTGCTCCAGAATTCCGAGATGATCAGTATGGTATTGGACTTTATATAGATAAGAGTAAGACTTTAAAAGAAACAGCTATAGAAGAAGAGACTCCATTTGGTATTCAATACATCTTATTGGATAACCAAGCTGATGAATATCTTAAATTTAATAGAAAGGCGTTAGAATTTTCAAATATGAAAAGAAAAATAATCGCTAATTATCTTTTTGGGAAGGATTATAAAGTTATTTGTAATCAACCTCATCAATTTTTAAAAGATTATAATAATATGTATTTAGGAAGCAATTGTACGGATATAGACTGTGATTTGATTGAAAACGATATTTTTCCTACTACTCTAAGAGCAGATATAGCAGCCTATCTCTTTAAAGGGAAGAAAAATCTCTCTGATACTACCTTAAAAAATATGAATTTCAAAGAACGAGCAGAGAAATTAGAATTGTTAAATTTTTTGAAAAATGCCAATATTTTACCTCACGGAGGGGGTTATGCTTTTCCAGATATTAAAAAAGTTAAAAGCGTAATGGAATATAAATATCAAAGATATTTCGAATGTGAATTAAGGTCAGATGTCAAGCGTGTAAAAATAGTGAAAGATGTATCAAATTTACAATTTGAATACCGAGGGAGAAGCATCGCTTTGAAAACAATACAATTAGATTTAGGAGAAATGGTGGCTCGATTGAATCCAATATTTTCTTTAAAAGTCTAATTAACTTATTTTACTCCCTGGCTTAACATCTTTTTCAGGAGTTAAAAAAGAAACTATTTTACCATCTTCAGCCGCTAAAAGCATTCCCTGGCTGGTTATTCCTCTTAATTTTCTGGGTTCTAAATTAGTTAAGACAATAATTTTTTTCCCTTTCAATTCTTCTGCATTATAATATTCTGCTAAACCGGCGACAAGCGTTGTTTTTTCAGTACCAATATCCACCGTTAATTTATATAATTTATCCGCTTTAGAAACTTTTTCTACCTTTTCCACTAGACCCACTCTAATATCCAATTTTTTGAACTCATCATACGAAACCAATTCTACTTCCTCTTGAATATGTTTTTTACTTTTTATTTGATTTAATTTTTTTTGTATTTCTTCAATATCTAACTTTTCGAATAAGGGTTTGGGTGTTTTTATCTTTTGTCCACTTTTTATGGAATTTTCACTTATACTTTGCCAAGATAACTCATTAATATTCTTAGGAACGTTTAAATATTCCAAGATTTTTTCAGAAGTATTAGGAATAAAGGGTGCTAAGAGAATTCCAAAAGCATAAACTGCTTGTGCACAAATATTAAAAACATGTCCTGCAGCTTCTTTTTTTTTTTTAATCAAATGCCATGGAGCTTTATCATTTAAATAAACATTTCCTTCTTTGGCAAAACTAACTATCTCTCGTAAAGCCTTTCTAAGTTCAAATTGATCTAATAAACTCCCTATTTTTTCGCTAATAGAATTAAGATTAGAAATAAATTTCTCATCAATCTTATCATATTCGATTTTTTCTGGTATTGTTCCTTTAAATTGTTTATTAATGAAAGTTAGTGTTCTATGAATAAAATTACCTATATTATCATTAAGCACTTTAATATTATTATCAAACTCGGACCATAAAAATGAAGTATCACTTTTTTCTGGTCTATTATATACCAAATTAAACCTCCAATAATCTAAAGGTGCTAATTCTAAGGCTTCATCAATCCATATCCCTACTCCTCTCGATTTTGAAAATTTATCGTTCTCATACATTAGAAATTCGGTGGATGAGACATTATAGGGAAGTACTAATTGTTCTTTTTTCATCTTATTCTCATTATAAGCTAAAAGTAATCCGGGAAATACAATTAAATGAAAAATTATATTATCTTTTCCAATAAAATACACGGTTTTGGTATTTGGGTCTTTCCAAAAATAATCAAATTGATCTGGTTTATTTATAATTTTCTGTGCCCATTCTTTTACCGCAGACACATAACCTAATACTGCCTCGAACCAAACATATATAGTTTTGTCGTTAGCCCCCTTAAATTTGGCGGGAATACCCCATTCTAAGTCTCTTGTTATTGCTCTTTCAGGAAGACCTTCTTCAATGCTATTTAAACACATTTGTCGGGCATTAGCAGGTATAATTTCATTTTCTTCAATCAATTTTTTAAGTGGTTCTTGCAGTTTAGGAAAATCCAAATACCAATGTTGCGTAGCACGGATTACGGGGGGTTTTTCACATATCACACAACGAGGTTGTTTTAATTCAAGTGGAGTTAATAATTTCTGGCATTTATCACATTGATCTCCTCTAGCATTTTCATCGCCGCAGTGAGGACATATCCC
>SDNV01000113.1 GCA_004524515.1 Promethearchaeota archaeon | reverse complement strand
TTTATCTAATTTTAAATTTTTTTTATTGGCTAATTTAATTAAAATTAACGATTTTAATATTAAAACAAAATAGGTATGTTTTAAGAATAAATTGGAGGCTAAAGAAGGTTCTCCATAAATTTCGTCAAAATTTTTCTTCCAATTTTCAAAATTCTTTTTGAATTCGGTTATTAACCCATTTTCTGCGTTCTTTTTAAGAAAGGTTAGTGATTCCTTAAAAATCTTAGAGTCTAAACCAAAAATTTCGCCGACATCTTTACTATTAATCCTTCTTTTAGCCATCATTAATAAAAACTTAATTGAACATAAAAAAATTGAGCACTATTACATTAATAATTATTTTTTTATTTATCACTTAAAATATAGCTAAAAATATAATTTTGAAAAAAATTAAATTTATCTCATAAAAGAGGGTAGCATTGCGCTGAAAATCTCTGCTATTTTTCTTAATTTTGCGGTTTCTTTAATTATTGTAACTATCAATATAGATTGAGAGAGTTCTTCTCGATCTAAAGCACCTCCGGAATAAATAGCCTTGTCCGTATTAAATACAAGTAGATATTTTACATTGGGGTTATTAATTACACTTATACCTGGGGTGCTGGTGAGATCATCATATATTTTTTGATAAGGTTTAGATAACAAACGTCTATCGGTAGTGATTAATAGAATAGGAATACCTTTTTGAGCAATTTTCTTCAGCTCGTTCGTATAAAATTTATCTATTTTAGGAGTAACGATATTAACTTGATCTTGAGTGGCATTAATAAATTCAATTAATAAATTATTAAGATATTCTTTATTCTCCGCTTCTCCAGAAGATTCTAATTCAATATTACCCACTAATGCTATTAATTTTTGTTCAAATTCTTCAATCTGGCCTTTTAAACGCCTATTTTCTAATCGTAATTCATTTAAGCGATCGGAGATGATACATCAACTCTTTTTTCAATTCTTTTTTTTATGTGAAAGTTTTTTTTAAATTTTTCTAAGTTTTTTCAATTTTCCTTATTTTATTAATTATTTTAAATGCTGTGTAAATTATAATAATTTCCAAGGTTTTCCAAACAATATAAAAGAACTTATAGCTAACCCACTTTTACACTGTTTTCTTGCATTCAGAAGCGCCTCAGCAAGAGTATTATTTTCAAATAAGTTAATATAAAAATTCGACATAATTTCTCTTGTACTCTCATTAAATAGAGGATAAATCCGAGAGATAATTCCTGTAATTCTATCAAAGTTAAATTGTCTGATAATTTCGCCAAACGTTCTCAATACATTTCTTAATCTTATTCCATTCATATCGAAAATTTGGACATTAAAAAATAAAATCGGTTGAATATTATGTTGATTTTTATCTAAAGCTCTTTTAATTTCATGAAAAGTAATTAAATTATTCTCATTTGTTAGAAAGTAGCTGTCTTTTGGACTTAAATTAGAATAAAAGATATTTCCTACAAAGTGAATGATATGAAATGCTTCTTGGGAAATGGATGTTAAAATTTTTTCTCGAGAAGATTCTAGTCCACTTAAGATTGTCATTTCATTAATTTCTGATTGATTATTAAAGAAATGTGTGATATAATCGAATTCCTCTGCAGCATCGACAAATGGAAAAACAAGAATTTTCTGTTTAGATTCTTCGTTCCATTTTAAAGGCCCTTTTAAATTAGTTACTTCTACCAGTAAAATATTATATTTATTCTGGAGTTTTAAAGGGTGATCTTCTGTTACTACTTGTTCAGAGATTATCCCTCCTAAAGGAGGCTCGCCAATTTTATATCCACAAGAATATTTTAACATAAAAAAATTATTGTCATAAAACAAGTCAAAGGGAATTGTCATGTTATCTAGAATAATATAGATTTGGGGGATATAATTCAATTTTTTTGATTTGAAAGGTTCGAAGAAAGTTCTTATCGTCTTGGGTAAGAAATTATATAATAATTTCCCAAATTCAATTAAATTAAATGGATATGTTTTTTGTTGAGATCCTGAGAAAAGGTCGTTGTATATCTCCATAATTTGCAAGTCATTCCAATATTCATCTGTAATTCGACCTTCCATTATTTTTTCATTTTTAAAGGAAATTTTAAAAGAGATGGCCCCCTCGGCATTAATTCGTAATATCATTTTATTTAATAAAAAATCAGCATTAAATGACATAGGTTCTTCTTGAGTCCCCCCTAAAGAATATATTTGAGGTTTTATTGACTCTGCTACGCGGAATAATGAATTTAAATCCGTTAAATTAGATTGTATCTCTTCAGGTAAAAATGATATTATTTTTTGTGCTAAATCAAATTGTTTTTCCTCGAAAAGCGTTCGAAAGAAAATCATCTTCCAAAAATCCCCTGAATCTAATACAAAAAATTTGCTTTTGAATTGCCAAAGATAATTATAAGTATAGAAATAATGGAAAATCTCCTCATTAGTTTGGGGAGTTTTAAGATGATTACTTAATTTTTCTAGGGATTGATATAAATATTTTTTTTCTTTCATATCCACAAATTTTTTACACGCATCAACCCATAATTCGATTAAATTCGTATCATAACCCAAATCAGTCTGATACATAAACACATCTTCTAAAAAATCATAAATCGCATACGCTATTTGAAACTGATTTCTATTTACGGAAAAATCTATATATTTTTTAATGAATTGAACTGCTTCTTCTAATGAGCGGTATTCTCTAATTCTACTAAAAATATTTTTAATGAGTATAATAATCCACGAGTGCTCACCAATATGATTTAAATAATAGATCAAAGCTTCCAAGTCGGCCAATATCTCGGTAAAATTTCTTTCATTGATACTAATTTTTCTTAAATTGCTAAATTCGTCTTTTAAATAACTCGGTAATCGATTTGTCAAAATTTTATTGATATCGTTTACAAAATCTTCCGATTCTTCCAGAAAATCCAGTCTCACATTCTCAATAATAATATACAAAAACAGACTTTTTTTAGCGGGTTCAATTTTATAGAGTATTTCACCTAATATTTTTAAACTTATTCGAAAAAGATCTGAAGGTATTACTGATTTTCTTAAATACATTAATAATAATTGCAGCTCGACTAGTGATATTTTATCTTCTCTTTTTTTTACTTTCTCACAAAATGAATTAATTAATTTTGTAACTCCATTGACGGAGAAATCTTTCGATCTTATGATAGACTTTAAAAGATTAGTCCAAAAATTGGTAAATAAATCAAACTCATCTAATTTTGATAAAAATGAAAAAAATCGATTATAAGCATCCACATATCTAATCAGATCAAATTCATTTTCTTTAGAGCTTTTTAATGAATTTAAATAAATCCACCATGAATTAGAGATGATCATAATCAGTTGTCTCTTTTTTTGAGGTGTTAACCAATCGATCTTCTCAATCTCAAAATAAAGCTCTGTGAATAATTTATCCCCCCATCGATGATTTGCGGAATTCAATAATTTCCTTCCTTGTAAAACGCGGTTTTGGAAATTTTTCAAGAATTGTTCTCTTACTTCGGAATCTGTCGAAATTATAATTTTCCACCTCTATAAATTTCATTTAACCTTTATATTCTGGATTTGGGATCCAGCCATCTTGTAATTCATTTTTAGAATATAATATCGAAGCACCTAACCAACTCATGATTTCTCGGCCTGCTGCTGCGATTATATTGACTTTTTCATTAATTTTATCTGAAAATTGTTTTTTGATTTCCAATTTCATTCTTTCTTTTAACCCGGGAATTAAACTCCCTCCTCCAGAAAGGATTATATTCGGAATTAATTCTTCCCAATTTTCTCTATCCCATGATTTTATTACTTTTGCTATTACTTCGGGTAAACCAATATAATCGATACGAATAATTTTTGGATTAAAATAGGGTTCAGTGAGTATAAATCTTTCTGAATTTATTCCCAAACTAGTTCCATCAGGAAAATTAATAACTTGATCAAAATTAGTAAAACCTTGTTTTATACTTTCAATTTCTACCTCTGGGTTTAATACACACAATGCGGTTTTCTCTTTAATTTCTTTCGCGAGCCATTTTTCAAGATATAAATTTATCCCAGAACCCTTCTTAGTTATAATTAAATTAATTAAGTAATTTGTTAAATCCTTACCTGCCACTGGAAAGATATCTCTTGCCATAATATTTGTAAATCCATGAAAAATCGAAGAAATATAGGTATGGGATTCCCCCATATTTACCACAACTCCAGTGGTTTTTTGTAGGGTTTGTAATATGGCTTGACTTTCGGATAAAAATAAGATATAAGGAAAATTTAATTCATTGAAAAAAATTTGCTGTAATTTGGTTTTTTCAAGATCCGGTATAAAAAATGGAGTTATTACGATGATCGGTTGCTTATTCTGATACTCTGCACCAACGTTTAATTTTTGATAATAATATTGAAAAAACTTGGAGAGTATTGAAAATTGTGCTTCTTTCTTAAATTCATGGATATTCAAAACGTTTTGATAATTTAGGGCTATTTCCCCAAATAAATGACTTTCAGCGCTCTCATCATAGAACAATTCCTCAAGTCCATCAATTTCATTTGAATCAAATATGAAATCGCCTCGATTGGCATATATAGAGGGAGCAAGAATACTTGGTGAATCATCACCAGCCCAACCTAATTTGAATTTATCTGTCCCTATATCTATAATTAGTGGTCTTAATTGTTTATCTGTATTAAGCATGATAATTTTTAAATTATATTTAAAAATTAATAAAAAAATTCGATTAATATATTAAAGCTCAGAATACATTTGTTGCTGATGTATAAACTCATCTGTTAATTTTTTCAGCTGATATTCTTTGACTTGCAATTCCAGTAAACCTAACACCTTCTTGAATTCGCCCGACATTGTTTCTATATCCACACCAGCAATTTTTTCTATTTCATCTCTTTTTACTTTAAACTGCTGTAAATTGATTTCTATTTTTTTGAATAGATTATTTATTGAATCTATTAAATCTTCAGTATTTTTTTTGGTAAATTTTCGCATTTTTCTTAAAATGGATAAAACATTACTAACGCTTTCTTCCCATGTGTTATAACGTTCACTATAACCCTTTAAATAATCCGTAAAAAAGAGCTCTAAATTTTCATATATATTTTCCCCCACACTGCTTTTCGGAGGGGAAGGGAGTTCTTCTACTTTAATCTCTTCTATTTTTGATAGTTCAGAATCCGTTAGTGGTGTTTTTTTTTTCTCCGTCAATTTTCTGTCTGAGATGGGAATATCTTCCATAGCATAGTCCTCAGCGATTTTGCTTTTTACATCATAAATTAATTGAGGTTCGATTAAATCCTCTTCTTTATTTTCGCGTTTATAAAATCCAGCGCCTTCGGAAACCCCTTGGAGTAAGGATTGAAGTGCGTCTTGAGTTTCTGTTGTAGATTCAAAAAGAGTTTCTGTTGGTTCTCCAGAACTTTTTTTACTTTTTTTTTCTTTTAAAGTGGAGGCTAAAGTTTCTCCTGCAGTCTTTTTTTTTTTCCTTTTAGCCATTAAAACCAAGCCTTTTTTTCTATTAAATTTATATTTCTAATAGTACAATTGGTTTATAAATCTATTTTAATTGGAGGACAATATATTAGATTAAATATATTTTAACTAGATTTTTTAATATGCAAAAAAAATCAGTTCCATTATTCCAAGGGGGTAATCTCAATATCAATAGCATCCCCTTCATCTTTTAAAATTTGTTTAAACTCCTCTATATTAACATTATTAGGTTTAGGTCCTATAAGAGTGCAAATTGCCGATTTATTTTTTTCTAACACTATGGTTTCTTCATACACTAAAGAAATCCCCTGCCGTCCAAAAATAGAGAGGATTTTTGCTAGGGAACCTGCTTGATCTTTCATTAATATCTTAAATTTAAAAGATTCCCCGCCAAAGCCAACCGGTACAATTTTAATCTCTTTTGTCTCACTATCCGCGACCATCATTAACTGGGATTTATTTGTAATTCCCAAACTCTTACGAATAATTTTTGGAATAACCAGTCTACCTCGGCTGTCTAAAGTTAAAATTCTTACTTCCTTCATTTTTTTCGCAATATCAAATACATACTTGTAGAGATTTTTTATAATAATTATTAAAACGATTAAATATATAAATCAATACGAAAAAGATATGTCATCCTTCACATTCAATCATTTTAACATGAATTTTAAATTAATCTTAATTTTATTTAAGAAATTTTTAAAAATAGAATATTTTATTTATATGAAACTCTAACTAATATTAAATTATAATTTTAAGTTAGACTTCTCAATTTAAGAATGCATATAGTGATATTGAATGAATAAAATAGGGAAAGATGATTATTCCGCTAAAAAAGCTACTCTATATTCTCTTGCAGGTTTTACTGACGTTACACTGTTTCAACTTTTCACTTTTTTAATTTTTACGTTCTATTTTACAGTAGTAGGACTAAATATAAATTACATTACAATAGCGTTTATAATCTGGTCCTTTTGGAATGCCATCAATGATCCCTATTTAGGAACCTTATCGGATAAAACTAGCTCAAAATGGGGCAGGAGAAAACCGTTTATTATTGCTGGAATTTATCCCTTATTACTTATCAATATATTATTATGGACCCCACCTATAGCCGGCTCTCAATTCATTATTTTTATTTATTTCTTGCTAATCATTATAATATGGGAATTTTTCTACACCATGTGGTCTGTAAATCAAACAGCACTTTTCCCAGAAATGTTTAAGGATCATGAGGAGAGAACTAAGGCTAATACAATTATCCAATTCTTTCAAATTTTATCTTTAATGATTGCATTTATTTTACCCAGCTTTTTTATTCCTCAATACGATAATCCTCAATATTATCCAAATTATATGTATGCTGGGATTGCTATATCTATTATTTGTGGAATTTCTGCTACTATTTTCATAAAATATGGTATAAAGGAAAGAATTGAATTTTCTAAGGATCCTGAGCAAGCACCATCATTTTTTAATTCTCTTAAATATACCTTTAAAAATAAAGCATTTAGACCATATATTGTAGCAACATTTTCACTATGGTATGCTTTTGGAATGTTACCTACAATATCTCCACTTTACGGAAGTTTTGTTTTAGGTATAAAAGATTCTCTGATTTTATCTTTACTTTTAGCTTTAGTCTTTATATCAGCTGCGATTTTTGTTTTCGTGTGGAAACCCGTAATTCGGAAATTCGGACCAAAAAAAGCATTTATTTTGGTTATAATTGCGTTTATCATAACATTAATACCTTTTATGTTCATCTCTGATATGATTTCTGCATTTATAGCCTATTTCTGTTTGGGAATTGGGATAGCAGGAGCTCTGATAATAAGAGATGTAAGCATAAGTCCCATTATGGACGAGGATGAGCTAAATACCGGGGTAAGAAGAGAAGGCGGTTTTTACGGAATTAACGGTTTTTGTGTAAAGCTTACCAATGTAGCTGTTTTTCTTAGTATCGCCATAGTTTTTAATAGTGTAGGATGGGCAATATTTGATCCTACCGGTACCACCCAAGAAACGATTCTTGGCTTAAGAATCTTGATGTTTGTATTTCCTACCATATTTTTAGTTATTGGATTAATAGCAATAACAAAATATCCAATTACAAAAGAAAGATATGAAGAAATAACTCTAGAAACAATTAAATTACATGAAAAAAAGAAAGAAAAAATATTTAAGAATTAAAAAACAGACTTTTTTTTAGTCTGAAATACTTAATTTTACAGAATATTGGAGGAATATAATATTTATGACAGAGTCATCAAAAATGCAAGTTTTAGGGATAGTTGGCAGTCCTCGCAGAGCGGGAAATACTGAGCTCTTAGTAGATCAGGTATTAGATGGAGCAAAAGAAGCGGGAGCTTTAACTGATAAAGTTATTTTAAATGAAATGAATATTCATCCATGTCAAGCATGCAATGATTGCTATAAAACGGGCCAATGTAAGCAAGAAGATGATATGATAAACCTATTAGATAAAATGATTCATTCCAAAATATGGGTACTAGGGACCCCTATATATTGGTGGGGGCCCACAGCGCAGTTTAAGATTTTCTTAGACAGATGGTATAGCCCAAAACACCGAGAATTTAAAGGAAAACGGGTAATTCTTGTAATTCCTTTAGGAGGAGACCATGAAAAATATGCTCGCCATACGGTTGGTATCCTTAAAGATGTGTTAGATTATTTGGGAATTGAATTGTTCGAAACTATCATAGCTCTAGGTGTAAATCGTAGAGGGGCAATAGGCAGAAAGTCTGACTTAATGGAAAAAGCTCGTGAAATTGGAAAAGCTGCATTAGAATTTTAGAATTAATTTCTGAAAAATCAGAAAAAATTGAAAAAAAGTGAAATAAATTAGGAAGACAATATTCTACTACTATTCTTTATGAGCTTTTAATTTCACTGTGAGATCTCTTGCTCTTTTTGAATACCAAATTAATCATTCTCCCGCATCCTCAGGCTTAAAGTACTCTCCGCCACACAAAGCGGCGGCTCGGTTCATTAACTCATCATTCGGGTTCCCGAGACCAACGATGTAAATCACGACATTCGGATTAGCAGAAAATCCTTTAATGGCCTCGAAAAAGGCATCACCATCAGTTGGCTCTCCATCAG
>SDNV01000015.1 GCA_004524515.1 Promethearchaeota archaeon | reverse complement strand
TTACGTTCAACACCTTTAGTAGGTTTAATAGAAGCCAAATCTGTTATTCCTAACTTCCCTCCAAATTTTGTAAGGATCGCAGTTTTCCCTGCATTATCAAGCCCAACGACAATAATTTTTTGAGCTGATCTTTTATCCTCAATAGATTCCTTTTTAATACTTTTAATGATGGAGCTTATTGTTACTGCTTTCTTTAAATTTTTTTCAAGATTTGGATTTTTTTCTTTAATTTCTTGTATTTTAGTTTCTAGTTGCTGTTTTTTTGTACTTATTTCAGGATCATCTTCGAGTATCTTGAGATCAATTAAGCTTGTAAAAGGATCTTGCTTATTTAATAACGCAACTTCTCCAATATTAATAAGTTTAAAATTATCTTCTATGATTTTAGCTTCCTCTTCATCTACAAATTTATACACCGAAAGTGGTAAATTTAATACTTCTTCAACTGCCTTTAATTTTTTAGCTAATTTAGGATCTAAAAATTTGGAAAAAATTTTGATAGCTGAACTTTCTGATGTCATTGTAATCTCTTTTATTCGTATAATATATTAATATTAATATTGGGTATAAATATTCTTTTTAATTTACTGACATTTCCGCAAATAAGTAAAAAAATCGTTTTAAAGTATATGCTAAGAAAAAGATAAATTATATGAGCTAATTTCTAGTTCTTAACCTATTTGATGAACATTTATATATATGTTTAATCATATGTTACTAAAAATCTATAAAATCCAAATTTCCATTTAGGTTAAAGGTTAAGGATATATTATGCCCTCTGACAAACCTCATCTTAATAATGGTGATGATTTTTTTGAAGAAGAAGAAGAGGCGTGTTGTGATAATCCTAAATTGTCGGAGGAAGATGGGTTTTATGTTTGCTTAAATTGTGGTTATGTGCATTCGAGAATCTTAGATACCTCTCCTAGAAGAGCCTTCACCGCAGAGGAAATCCAAAAAAGAAAAAGTAATGAACGTGTATATAGCCCTATTGGGCCACGTACAATAATACGTGGTAGTCGTGATGCTCGAGGTACCCTATTAAGTCCAAAATTTAAATCCAAATTTAATCGACTAGCAAAAATTCACAGAAGTTTAACTACGAGTTATGAGCGTAATTTATGGATCGCCTTGCCTAATCTTCAACGTTTGCAAAAACGATTAGGAATACCTGATACGGTTGCTGAAGATGCATTGCGTATCTATACTCAAACCGTCAAAAAAAAATTAACCATGGGAAGAAGTATTGATACTCTCCTTTCGGCTTCGATTTTTGCTGCTTTAAGAATTCATGGCATCCCGAGGACTGTGGAAGAAATAACGAAAGTTGCTCAGATTCCTAAAAAAAAAGTAATAAAAAGTTATAGATTAATATTAATGGAAATTTTGCCCAATCTGAATTTAAAGGTCCAACATTTTCAGGCAGATCGCTATGTGGATAAATTCAATGATGAATTGGGATTATCCATGCAATGTAGGAATATTGCGGTTAAATTAATCGAAAGTGCAAAGGAAAATGGATTTAATACCGCAGGAAAAGATCCAAAGGGAATTGCCGCAGCTGCAATCTATCTAGGTTCTAAAATATGTAATGAAAATAGAACTCAAAAGGAGATTTCCAAGCTGGCAAAGGTGACTGAGGTCACATTACGTATGAGGGTGAAAGATCTTCAGAAATTTGCAAAATTAATTAAATAATCTCAGTTAAAGGTTTTTCTTCTTCAAATAGGGGTAAAATCTTTAAAAATGGTTGATATTTTGACTTATAATCGTCTAGGTTTTCAACAAGTATGGTTATAATTAATAATAATAATGAGACGTAATAAGTTTCTTGGATTAAAGCCTTATTCAATCCTAAAGATTCCAAATAGGAATTGATTTTGATATCAATTTTTGCTAATCCCTCTTTCGCTTTTAGGAGTGCTAGTCCATATAATAAAATGAGAAGCGCTCCCGATTGAAGATCCTTTCTTTTTATAAAAGTATCTGCTAATTGTAAATACTTATTGGATGCTTCAGTGAAATCTTCATTTTTTAAAAGCTTTAAAATCTCATCATAGTATCGTCTTTTCATCGCTTTTCTTTTTTTTAAAATATCTTCATTTTCACTTCTCACATCTCCCATTTTCTGTTGAAGGGTTCCAATATCTTGGCCTAATTCGACTAAGAGGGTGGATAAATCTACACGATCCTTTCGTGTTAATGCTTCTTTTTCTCCCGTTTCAATAATTTCTTGTCCGGCAAGGGATTTTAAAAAATTAATTTCCGGTTCAAAAAGCATTAATTGGTTTGAAAGAATATCCACGGTTAATTCTATTAATTCTTGAATATTATTCTCATATGCTAAAAAGACATAATCCATAAACCCAATTTCGGGTAATGCTTTTAAATCACTCTTAATAATAGGGTATTCATTTAATTTATTCTCATAAATAGTTTTTGCATTGAAAAAGTCTTTTGTTTTAATTAAAACCATTGAACCTAGAATTAATCCAACTGCAGCATGCGGATAAAATTTTTTATCAATTAATTTATGATAGGAATCAAAATAAAATGAGGATGCTTCTGGTAATTTATTGCTTGATAATTCTTCAATTGCTTTATTCCAATAATCTCTCCTCATCATTTTTCTTTTAGTGAATTCTTGTTTTTCTATTACAATTTTTTTTGCTAATTTATTAATCTCACTCCTAATTTTGGCAATTTCACCGATTCCAATTTCAAATTCAGGAATTTCCTCTTCAACCAATTCTCTACCTAATATTTCATAAAGCACCTTTATTTCCTCATCAAACAAGGGTAGATTTTCCATAAAAGATAAGGCTTCTATAAGTTTTTCCTCCTCTTGTAGTTTTTCCAAATCAATAATGTATTCAATTAGAGTCACTGGAAAAGTTTCAGTAAATAATTTTCCCGATTTAGACAACTCTTTTTTAATTTTTTCGAAGAATGCCGCCATTTCGGTGATTTTATTATCTTTTAAATATAATAAACAGGCAGCTGCTAAGGAAACTCCTGCTAAGTTAAATTTTTTAATTCTTTCTAATCGGATTATACTTTCATTATAAGATTCTATTGCGTTTTTATATTCTTCCTTTTTTAGTAAATTTAGAGCATCCACGAAGTAAGCTCTCTTGAGGCCATTTCTTTGTTTTAACTCGTTCTTTCGGTCATGCATCGCATCTTGGGCTTTTTTTCTAATAATTGACAATTTTTCCTTTAATATTTCTGCCTTGACAGTTTCCTCAGCTAACTTAGATTCAAGCTTACTTTTATATGCCTCTAATTTCTCGAGCTTATTATGAAGTTCGGATTTATATTCGGGTTTTTCAATTTTATCAATAAAGGTTTGCGCAGAAGGAAATTCTTCTGACGAAATATATACTTCCGCAATTTTTTTATAGATTTTATTGAAAGAGATTCTGTCTTTTTCTTTATCTAAATACGAAGAGAAGATTATGTTTGCTTTTTTTATTAAGCTCGTAGATTTATTAATGCCTGATTCATTCTCTTCAATATTTACAACTCTTAAAGCCTCTTTTTTTATCAATCTTATGAATTCTCTACTTATAGTTCTAGATCGCTCATATAACATCAAATTCCTATATATTCTATTTGAAGTTTCAAATATTTTTTCATTTTTCTCGAAATTTTCTGTTTCTTTTAACTGCTTAAGTTTTTCGATAAACTTGGGAAAAATTCTAAGTAAATATTCCTCTTGTAAATCTTCCGATAAATAAGAAAAATTCTTAAAAAAAGTATCAAAATGCATTGAATCAATTAAGATATCTAATGATTTTGTTAAAATCTGATTCGCGATTTCTTCCTTACCAATGCTATTTAAAAATACAGATTGATTTTTTATGATTTTTGCTGCGTTAAGATATTCCATTTTCTGAATAAAATTATTGGATTTTTCAATAACTTGAGAATTTAAATCAGCAATAACATTCATCTCAAAGATTATAAACTCTTTTAAGATATTAACTCCTTTCTGTATATTATCTTGAATTTCTTTATCTCTAGAAGCTTTCTTCTTCTCTTCTGTTTTTACAATTAAATCTGTTAACTTTTGTTTTGTGTTGAAAGTATCTAATTTATTAATTAGAGTTGTAGCCATGCCAAAATTATATTCATAGATAAATAATTTTATTAATTCTTCTAATTCCTTATCTAAATTAATCTTTTTTAATTTATAACTTTCCCAGAGATTTTCAATTTCATCATACGCTTCTTTAGCTAAATAAATATCTTTTTCTTTAATTCTGCGTTTAAGAAGTTTTATTAAAACTTCGATTTGCTCCTGAGTTAAGATTTTTAAATTATTGAAAAGCCCCTCTCGTTGATACATCTGAATGCTATAATATAATTGATCTTTGGCACTTTCAAGATTTCCAATAGAAATTAAATAATGGGCAGCATTGATAATTTTATTTAAAATTTCTTCTAAAATAGGTACGACTTGTATATGGGGTAATCGTTCAAGTACTTTGAACGCATTTTCACATTTACAAGCTGAAATCCAAGATGTGATTGCTAATGTAAAACTCTCTTGAACTAAATCTTGATTATCTAATTCAAAGGAGGCCCATTGACCAGCATTTTCATACTGAATTGCTGCTTTCTCATATTCCTTCTTATTAAATGATTTATTCCCCTCTAAAATCATGGCATTGTGATATAAATTTCTAAATTCCTTGAATTTTCTTTTATCTATATTTTCTAAGATTTTAGAAGCTTCTAGATATAAATTTCTTTTAGAAAAAAGGTAAGCTGTCTGTTCACAGTGAATATAAAATTCATCACTATTATAAATTTCTGAAATTAAAGCTGCTTTCTTCATAACTTGAGCAGCATAAAAATAATTTTCTTGCTCAAAATAAATATTTGCTAAATGAATAAAGATGGGAAATCTCATCCATGCATTTTCGATATTAAGAGGAGTATCCCCAGAAATCATAGCAAGACAAAGACATTCAAGTGCTTGATGAAACATATTAGGAGGAAGATTCACAAATGCTTCGAGTTCAGGATAATTTACCCATACATTCTCTAACAATTCATTTACAGATATGGGTAATATTCCTGAAGAATCATAATATATAATTAAAGAGGGAATATCTCTCTCTTTCGCTCGATTTACTGATCTAATTATTGAATAATATAATTCAAATGCTTCTAATTTCTCCTTTTCTAGAGGATTTAGGAGAAAGATAATTCCATCTACTATAGGAATTATCTCATCAAAATCAGCAGAGATTAGATCTGTGATAACATCTACTTCTAAATCGCAAACATTTTCTAATGCGTTTACTTCTTTATACCATTCATTATAGGTTTCTTTAAATTCACCAGAATCAAGAAAAGCTCTTGTAACATACTCTACTGTAGAATCTGGATCACCCATAATCAAGATTTTGAATACATAACGCATTAAACGTCACAAAAACTCTTTCATATTTTAAAATCTATTTATAATTAAATGAATTAGAGAATTTTTATATTTTTTTAAATGTTATATATTTTATTAGAATTTAAGCGGAGAATATAAGATGAACGAGGATTACTTAGAAAGAAATTATCGTATTGTACAAGATAAAATGATCGAAGAAATGGATTTAGCTCTAGACTTCGGAAAAAAATTAGTAGATTCGGAATTAGATGCGGGAATATTTGATTTTTTAATAAAACCTATTGTTAAATCATTTTACAATTATTGGAGTGTCCATGATGCCAGAACAGGCACTTTAGAACAGATTAAAATAGCTTTAGACTGTGGAAAATACTTAGTAAAAAATGGTATGAATCAAGAAAATTTTGATAATTTAATTGCAGAAAATTTTCCAAAATATTTTACAAATGACCAAATCTATAGGCAATGTAAAAAAAATCATAAAAATTTTAAAGAGTTAAAAAAAGTAACAAGAGAAACTTTTATTATTCAAGTAAAAGAGACCGTTACATTTTTAAAAATTAATGATGAGGTAAATAACTATGATGATTTGGTGCGGGCAGCATTTAAGACAAAACAAGAAGCGTATCAATCTTTAATTCGCCAATTGGATTTAAATGACAATTGTATTAAAATTGTTGAAAAAGATTCGGCTATTCTTAAAATTCCAACAGGAAAGCATATTATATTAAAAGTGCTGAGAAAGGGATTCATTCAAACAAAGAAATATTTATTGGATGGGTTAGATGAAATTTATGGATAACACTTTTCAAAGAGTAGAATATTAAAATTTTTATTATTAAACGCGGAATTAAATTTGAATAATCGTTCTTTAAATCACAAGAAAAAGGTTTTAAGAGGAATTTTTTTAAATTTATTTACTGCCGCATTTATAATAATGTGTTATTTTTATGTTTCAGAAACTTTTGGTTCAATCTCCACGCTTTTTTTAGGAAATTCAGATTTCTCAATTCAATTCGGAATCACATTGTTAATCTTTACTTTCTTTTCTATGAGGGCAGGTCCCCTTCAGGGAGGCATAACTGGTTTTTTTGGAGAATTTTTATATCAATTAGCATATTATAATACAATTTATCTTGATTGGTGCGTTTTAATAGCAATTTGGGGTTCATTATGCGGAATCTATAAATATAAACCCTTAAAATATCTGCAGATAAAAACTTTTTTTTTTAGTTTAGCACTACTATCAATTAATACCTTATTAATGATAATATTAATTATTTTAATTCGAAAATTCTATTATCTTAGTTATAAGAATATTTACATCATCTTTTTAGAGATTGGTTTATTATTTCTTGTTCAATCATTTCTATCTATACTATTTATAGTGCCTATTCTTTTAGTTTTATATGAAAAAGCTCTCGCAACAAAGGAGCAACATTTATATTATATGATTTTGACTCATCATCCTATTTCAATGAATGATCATACCTTTAATCTTAGATTTGGTAAAACATATGTATATTTTTGTTCAAGGTGTTCTGGTGTGATTATAGGGGGGATGATGGCTTATTTCTTTACACAATTAGTAGAAAATATTTATAATATTAATTTTAATCCCGAACTAGCGGTATTATTATGTATTTTCCTGCCTATTCCTGGTTTAATTGACTGGGGTACGCAAAGAATGTTGCTAAGAAAAAGCACAACTGAGTCCAGACTATTTACCGGTTTCATAATAGGTACTGCGCTTCATTTAATGTCCTTCACTTACAAATATTATTTTTTCATGATATCTCTGCTAATTTTATATTTTTCAATTTTATTTCTATTAATGTATTTGGGACACCGAAAAGAAATGAAATTATTAAAAAAAGAATTAAATGATGAGTTTCATTCTAATAATGTGCTGGAATTTAATAATAATTCTTAATCTTACCGCATAATGACAAATATTATATTTATTCATGGTTTAGAAAGTTCTGGTCAAGGTTTTAAGGCTCAATTATTTCAAAAAATGTTACCAGGGATTATTACTCCAGATTTTAAAGCATATACGCCGAATATCGCTTATAAAGATTTATTAAAGGAAAGAATGACCCAGCTTGATTTGATTTTGAGAGAAAAGGAACCATGGATTATTATAGGATCGAGTTTTGGAGGTTTAATGGGAGCTTTATACACATGTCGCTTTCCAAATAAAGTATCACGTCTAATTTTGCTTGCTCCCCTTTTAAAAACTCCAGAATTAGATCCAAAAATTTATCATCCTATTGATATTCCCGTGATAATTTTCCATGGCAAGAACGATCAAATTGTATCCTTACAAAATTCTCATTCACGTGCAAAGAAATTATTTAAAAATCTTACATATAATATCGTCGATGATGATCATATGCTTCATTCCACGGTTTTAAAAATAAATTGGCCCAAATTGATTGGAGTTACTTAAATTTAAATCCATTAATTTCATATAAAAAAAGGGTAAAATACCCATAAAAATTGGACTCCAACTTATTTTTAACCCATTAAAAATAGCTTCCATTTAGGAATATAATATTGGAAGTTATACTCAAACAATAAAAAATAAAATAAATAAAATAAATGAATAACATAAGTGTTATTGTGGGATAATATGTCAAAAAAAATCTATGTTTGCAAGGAATGTGGATACGTATTTCCAGAGGAACTATCTCAGATAATAGAAAGTCACACAAGAGTTTTTTGTGAAAGGTGTGGAAATCCATTCACTTTAGGAGCAGTTTCGTTTAAAGATGGTACTACTGAAACTAAAGAAAGGACTAAAACTTCCAAAAAAAAAATTTCAGGGAAAAACTCTACTTTAGAATCGTTAATTATAAAATTAAACTTAATTACTTGGATTCCAATTCTAATTGTTTCAATAATTATGTTATTCATTTCAAACTTGGATTTTTTTTTCATAGGAATAGCGGGTATATTAATCTCATTATATGATTTGAAATTTATTTCTAGCAAGATTAAAAAGAAAAGGTATAATGATATCGTTTTAGATGCCATATGTTTTGGAATTTTAGGATGTATCATATTTGGTACAGGAGTATTATTACTAATTAAGGGTGTACTATTACTAATATACATAGCGTCTCAATCAGCTGAGGAGCCTTTATATGTTTTTGGATTAAAAATGAAAAATTCGCTGAATAACTTCTCTGCGTTTGGAGGAATAATAATTATTATTTTAGCTTTTAATGCTATCAACAGAGTTATTAACAACATTCCTCCGGGTGTTATAGTCGTGTCTATCTCTTTTGCTGTATTTGCGATAATTATAGATTTGATTTTTAGAAGTAAGATAAAAAAGAAGCAAGAATTTGACATACTTGACTCAGTTGGGATAATTTTTATTGGTATTATCGGTTGTTTCTTTGCTGCAAGCGGGATTTTTATTTTACTTAAAGGAGTCATAATCTTTTTATTATTATTCGGTAACCCTCCCGAGGAACCTCTCTTTGTTGAAAAAACAATTGAAGCACCAGCAAAGATAATAGAAGCACCTATTAAAAAAACTCCCCCCAAAGAAAAACCAATTGGGGGAGACCAAAAAGAAGAAACAAAAGAACCGGTTATAATAGGCGAAAAAAAACCATTTATTGAAGAAAAAAAAATAGTTATTCCAAAAGAAGAGAAAGAAAAAGAAATTGAATTAAGACTTCATGAATCTCTTTTACCGGTTAAAGATGAGAAAGATAAAAAATTAGTAAAGGAATATTTTTCGAAGATATTTACACTGCTATCAAAAGATTTGAGAAATCATATTAAAGATTTAAAAATTTCTGATAAGGATAAAAAAGAATTGTTAAATGAATTAGCATTTTTAACAAAAGAGGAGCAGATAAAATACATCGAAGCTATAATCAATCTATATCAAGAACAATTACCTCTGAAATTAATTGAACGCATTCGTTCACTTCCAAATATAAAACCCGAGCATCTTTTTAAAATTGCTGAGCAGTTAAAATTCATGGATTTTGAAGAGCAAGAAAAATTTGTTCAATATTTAGAAAATAATGCCTAAATGTTAAATACATAAAAATCTCTAAAAAATGTCGCTTGAAAGAAGAAGGGAAACAGAGGAACCAGATGAAGAGAAAATGTTAGAGGAAAGTATATTTAGGCAAAAAGACTTTACACCACTAGGAGAAAAACTTAGAAAAAACCAATTAATTGAAGAAAATGTTGAAGAGGCATTAGTGGAGGAAGAATTAACTGTCATTGAAAGAGATGTATTAGATATTGCGGGAGATATTTTAAAACTTAAGAGATATGATTCGGAATTTTCTATTGACAGTAAAGCCGAAATCCAAAAATATCCAATCATTGAAAAGTTGTATGCTAAATGCATTTCTAAACTCTCATATAATAAAGGTTATTCCAAGGATGATATCTTTCTAGCAATCAGAAGTTTAGAGGAAAAAAATTGGATTGTAACTAATGAAAGAAGAACAAAACTTGAAATTTTACAAAATGAAAAATTAAATAGGATTTTAGATTTTATAAAAGATAATCCCGGAATACATGCAAGAGACGAAAAAATTGAAAAAGACCTCAATATCACCCGAACACCTTTCTTAAAACACGTGATGACATTAGAAAGGTTCAATCTCATAAGATCGAAAAAAATAGGAAAATCGCTCCATTATTTTCCTATAGATATTGAAGAACATGAAGAATTAGACAATTTTAAAGTATTGTTTTTAAATCCTTTAATTCCAAATATTTTAGAACAATTTTTAAAAGATGATTCAGTTTCAATTGCTCAGATAGGAGAGAATCTCGAAATATATTCGGGAACAATTCAATATCATGTCAAAAAATTAAAAGACTTAAATTTAATAAAATCAATTAAAAACGATACGGGGAAAAAGCATTTAGTCAATATCGAATTACTAAAGGTTTATAATGAAATATTTAAAGAGCCAGATTTTTCTAAACTTTTAAATGGTTTATAATTCAATTATATCTTTAAATACTGTTTAATAAAATTCAAAAGGATTATACACTAAAAATAATTCTGAGGTTTTAAAATAATCATGCTAAAAAATAAAAATCTTAATATTTTAATAACCTAATTTTTATCAATACTTTGGATAATAGAGAGATTTTTTAAATAAATATTATAATAAACAGATTGCCGTCCTCATATAAGTCAAAAGTAATAGCGGTTGGATCACGTAATTCTATTAAAGAAGCTTTTTTTAGAAGTTGCGAACCTATCTTTAGTTCTTGCTGTGATGCTTCCTACTGGACGATTGGACTTTCCATAAAAATTGTGGAGTACTCTGATGAAAATCAGGATTCGATCGCGATTGCACTATGGGATATAAATACAGGGGAGAGATTTAGATTTCTGCTTCCAAATTTCTTAAGAGGTGCTTCAGGTTGTTTAATATTTTTAGATTCAAATAATCCGCTATTGGATAATTTAAACTATTGGTTAAATCTTATAAGAGAAAACACGGATTTTTCCATTCCAATTTATATCATAGGAAACACTGATGATTTGAAAAATAGAGCATATCATGACAAAATAATTAGTTTTGTAGAAGATAACAATTTGGAAGGATTTTATCTTATTTCTCCAAAAAGACTAAAAAGAAATTCAATTATTTTGAATCATTTATCAAGAAAAATTCTTGAAAACAGTAAGCTTAAGCCTAGATATTTAAGTATAGAAAAAGATCTCAATTCAGAAATTAAATCTCATTTTCAAAAATTTATAAACTCATTTTTATTTTGTCCTATTTGTGGTAAGGAAAATCATAGAAGCCATTTAAGTAAATTTTATTTCACTCAAAATCCTCATTTGAAATTACTTAAAGAAAAGCTTTTATTACTTATGGACGAATCAAAAGATTTTGATTATATCTATGAGAATGAAATAAAGATTGGCATCCCCTGTTGCTCTTGTTTTGATAAATTCTTTTCTGAATAGCTATCTTCTAAATTTTTAAAAAATAATAATTAATTATGATATTTCTTCAAAAAAACTAATATTTCCTAATTATGAAATTAGAATATAGGTATAAGTTAATTAATTATCTATATTTTTAAGTAAATCTTTTAATTGATCCCTCTCTCGACTATATTTTTGAATTTCTTTAAGACCACCAGCAATAACATTCTTAGATTTTACATCCAATGGATTCCCTTCCAATTTTAAAAAATATTTTTTTATTCCTTTCAATTTCCATATAGAACTAGGAATTGTTGTAAATCTATTATATCTTAAATCTAATTCTTGAAGGGAAGTTAGATCATAAATAGATAAGGGAAGTTCTTTCAAATTATTGTTTCTCAAATCTAATGTTTTTAGGGAGTTTAAATCTCCTAAAGACTCTGGTAATGAATTTAATTGATTATTCACAAGATAAGCTCTTTGAAGCGATGTAAGTTTTCCAAATGATTGTGGAAGCATTTTTAACTGATTTCCTTCTAAAAATAGCTTTCTTAGGGATTTAAGTTCACTTAATGATTCCGGAAGAGATTTTAGTTCATTTCCTTCAAAAAATAGTCTTTTTAAATTAGTTAATTTAGTTATTTCCTCGGGAAATATTTTAAATTTATTGTTGCTCAAGTCCAAGGATATCAATGAATCCAAATTTTTAAAAGAATCTGGAAGAGATTGCAATTCATTTCCTCTCAATCTTAGGATTTCAAGATTTTTTAAATTTCCGATTGACTCTGGAAGTTCTTTTAAAAGATTATGACTAAAATCTAAGGTACGAAGAGATTTTAAAGTATTAATGGGTTCAATAATATCAGCCATAAGATTCTTCAGATTATTATTAGCTAATGATAAAAGATGAAGGGAGGTAAGACTTTCCATAGCCATCGAAAGCTTTTTAATCTTATTATTTTCAAGATTTAGAAGATTTAACGATTCTAAATTTGTAATGCCATCTGGTAAATCCTCAAATAAGTTCTTGTTTAAATATAATTTTTTGAGAGTTTTAAAGTCTTTAAAGGAGTCTGGGAGAGTTTTCAAATTATTATCTCTCAATTTAAGTATCTCAAGCGAATGAAGGTTTCCAAATGAATCCGGGAGGTGTGATATTTTGTTTGAATCTAATTTTAATTTTTGTAAAGAATCAAGATTCCCAATTGATTTTGGTAAGGTTATCAAAAAGTTCCATTTTAAATTCAGATTTTTTAGAAGATGAAGATTTTCAATAGAATTCGGAATCGAACTCAATAAGTTATAAGATAAAAATAATTCTTTCAATTCTTTAAATTCAAATATAATATCGGGAAATTTGGTCAAACCACATCTATATAACCATAAGCCCGTTACATCATTATTTTTTATTTTAAACCCAAAGGCAGGTAATCCCCTTTCGTCTAAAACTGGTATTTTTTTACCAACTATTTTACTCAATTTTTTTAAAGCTTTCACTTGTTCAGGTTCAAGATCCAGACTTTCATATTTAAAATCCAACATATTTTTCATTTCACTCGAATTTTGAGATTTAATATTATATAAAAAATGAATGAATTGAACAATCTATAGAATGGATATAACTTCTAAATTATTTTTAATCTCATTTTGTTCTTAATTCTTATTATTTCAAATTAAAAAATGATTCTAAATCCCTTATTTTAAACTAAAAAGGATTTAATTTTTGGCATACTTTTAATTAATATTTTTATTGTATTATCAATTCCACTCTCTATGTCAAGACTTACTTCATTTGATTTGAGAAAATCATATTTAGGATTGCCAGGTAAATCTGAAACAGAAAGAAAGGATATAGTTTTTAAATTATAGAGCTTTCCCAATAAAAATAATATGGAGGTTTCCATATCAATTGCCCCAGTATTGATTGATCTTAAAGCATTAATGAAATCATAAGTCTCACAGAATAAAGCGTCAGTAGTCCAAATATCAACTTCTTTAACTCGATGTGGAATCGAAGAACTCGTCTCGTTAATTAATAAATTCTTCAATCCGTCATGAGGTTTTGTAATAAAAATCGTATCATTTCCAGTTGGAACTTGTTGAAATCTTGAAATTGGATTTTGAATCGATTCTAATTGATTTAATAATTCAGTATGTTTCATTAAATATTGAGCAGATGTCCCATCTCCACAATACGCAAGTTTAGGAATAATAATGTCTCCTATTTGGAGGTTTTCGGCATTATTTTCAATCCCTCCACAAAAATCAACACGAATAATTATTTTAGTTTTACATCTTCTTAGACTTTCAATAGCGATGGCACAATTAGGACATCCAACTAATGATCTTACTACACTTACATTGATTCCATTAAGAGATCCATTATATACCCTGCCATACACTCTTTTATTTTGTAATTTATTTAAAATTTTCTTCATTACCATTTTAACAGCAGGTAAAATAACAATCTCATTCACATTATTAGGACTTGCTTCTAAGAATAATCTAACGATCTTTTCATCTACACTAATAAACTTCAGTCCTAAATTTAAGATTTCATTCTTTATTCGATCCATCATTTTTTATCAACAATTTATAATTCTCATACCTTAAATTAATTTTCTAAAAATCATAAATTTGAAAATATTTAGTTTACTGCTCTTTGCTAATTTAATCTTTATCCTATTTAAAGGAATATGTAAATTTGGTTATTTTTTATAAGTTGATCTATAATTAAGTAGAAACTTATAAATTTTAATCAATATATTAATTTACGTTTGATTAATAAAATAATTTGTAAGTAAAAAATACAGAGATAAATAGTGTTAAAACTGGTTTCCTTTAATGAATAACCGATTCATTGTGAATGAGAAAATTACGAATGATTTTGTTGAGAAATACACAAAAACAACTTATAGGATTATAGGAAAAAATAAACACTCCTCAATAAAACCTTGTCATTGGTTAGAACAGAAACTTATGACCGGAAGAGACAATCGTAATTGTTATAAAGGAGTGTTTGGAATACAGAGTCATCGTTGTTTGCAAAATACTCCCTCTCTTCCTTTTTGTAATCACCAATGCGTTTTTTGCTGGAGAGATATAGAAATTGGTTCTCTTGGAAGCGATTTTACAGTACAACCCGATGATCCTGCTTATTTAGTAGACGAAATGATCCGACATCAACAAGATATAATTAAAAATCATTTACCCTTGAGAAAATATCTCGATAATTATGAAATTATGATTGATGTCATGTATTATATGTTAAAAACTAATGCTAAGGCTAGTATAAATTCCATTTCTAGTAATATTCATGTAAGCAAAAATAAAGTAGAGAGAGCACTCACGTTATTAAAAAACCAAAAATTCGTTATTCCAACGGACAATACCTTAAATAATTTTAAGCTTGATGATGATATTAATTGTTGCATTGATTTAAGGGATGAGATCGAGGATCTTATAAATAGAGAGCTTACTACTCCAGATGAGATCATGCAAGCTCACGGTGAGGCAATGTTTCCTAATCATGCGGCGATCTCGTTAGATGGGGAGCCTTTGTTGTATCCCAAAATGTCGGATTTTATCCAAGAATTTAAAAATCGAAAAATGACAACCTTCGTAGTAACAAATAGTACTTTACCTAATATTATTAATAATTTAGAAACATTACCTTCTCAGTTATATTTTACATTACCCGCTCCAAATGAAAAAATATATCAAAAGACATGCCGTCCAATGATTAAGGAAGGATGGAAAAGAATTATGGGCTCATTGGAATTGATTGAATCACTTTCCTGCAGAACATTAGTGAGATTGACAGCTGTGAAAGACCTTAATATACATGAGAAACTAATAGAAGATTATATCAAAATTATAGAAAAAACAAATCCAAATTTTTTTGAAATCAAGGGTTTTACTTTACAAGCTAAAGCATTATTAATAAAAGAAAGATTAAAAAGTAACGAACCTCTTCAACATTATTTTCCTGAATATGATTATTTAGAAAAAATTGCCCTTAAATTTGAGGAATTAGGAAATTTTCCATTGATATATACGAATGAAGCGAGCCGAGATTTCTTATTTGCGGTAAATTGGGATGAAGATAAAAATCCAATCATTACTTCTCCTTAGTGTGTTTTATAAATTCAAAAAATTTATCTTTATTTATCCTTTTTAATTAGCATGTATATAGTCTGTTTTGACCTTGAGGGAATTTTTACACCAGAAATATGGATAAGTATCGCAGAAGCTACAGATATTGATGAACTAAAACTCACAACGAGGGACGAACCTGATTATGATAAACTTATGAAAAGACGGATTAAATTACTTAAAGAGAATGGAATCAATATAAAACAGATTCAAAATATTATTAGGCAGATGCAACTTTTACCGGGAGCAAAAAAGTTTATGCGTTGGATTCGAACGGTGGCTCAAGTTGCTATAATCACGGACAACTTTAAGGAATTTCTTAGACCACTTATGAAGAAATTAGGCTATCCTTTAACGTTTTGTCATCATCTCGAAATTGAAAATGATATGATAATCGACTATCATCTTCGTATAAAAGATATGAAAAGAAGGGCAATACAGACATTTAAAAATATGAACTTTAATATTATTGCTGTTGGAGATTCTTATAACGATATTGAAATGTTAAGAGAAGCAGAATATGGAGTATTTTTTAGACCACCAGAAAACGTAATTAAAGAATTTCCAGAATTTCCGTTTGTAAATGAATATTCTGATTTAAAAAAGTTATTATCAAATCATATGGGGATATTAGAGAGATAGTTAACTAAGAAGAAGTCGAATAAATTCTTCTCCATTTTCAATTAGTCCATACTCACCTTCCTTACCATAGTTCTCAGAAAATGTACGGGGTGAGGTAAATTTGCCTTTTTTAAGGGGATTATATATGGCAAATGGAACGGGATCATCGGAATGAGTTCGAATTTTACAGGGAGTGGGATGATCTGGCAATAGGGCAATAACCAGTTCATTATTGAATTTTTCTTCTGCGGTGATAACCGGTTTCACAATAAATCGATCAAATTTTTCTAAAGCATCAATTTTTTTGTATGGGTCACCAGTATGTGCCATTTCATCCGTTGCCTCTACATGTAAGTATACAAAATCTTTTTTCTTTAATTCGTTGAAAGCTGCTGAAACTTTTCCCTCAAAATTAGTGTCAGGTAACCCTGTGGCTCCTTCAACACGAATCGGCTCGAGTCCCGCGGCAATACCAAGACCAAATATTAGATCAACAGCAGAAATAACAGAACCATTTAAACCAAATTTTTTTTGAAATGGTTCAATATTAGGTATTTTGCCACCTCCCCATGGCCAAATATGAGTAGCCATTTTTAGACCATTTCTTGCGCGGTTTTTATTAACTTCATGGTCTATAAGCGGAATATGGCTTCTTTTAATTAAACCATTTATAAAATCTGCTGTCATTCTTGCTTTTTTGTCATTAGAAAAGTTTGGTTTAGCTAAATAATCCTTATATGGTTTGTCAAGTTGATCATGAGGAGGAGTTAAAATGATATTCTCCGAGAATTTCTTCCCATTAAGCCGCAGAATATGACGATATTGTACCCCCGGAAAGAAATCCACACCCCTATCTTTCAACTTGGATTGGAGTTGCTTAATTAAAACTCTAGATTCTTCAGTTGAAATATGTCCAGAAGAGTAGTCGTTTATTAAATCATTTTCTATTGTTATAAGATTACATCTGAAGGCTAAATCTGTTTCATTTAAAGGAACATTTGCACTTAATGCTTCTAATGGTCCCCGCCCGGTAAGATTTTTTTCAGGTCGATATCCCATAATACTCATATTGGCTACTTCACTACCAGGATGCATTGCATTAGGAATTGTTCTTAACATTCCCATTTGACCGTTTTGGGCTATCCAATCCATTGAAGGCGTATCTGCTGCCTCGAAAATCGTTTTATTGCCCAAAATTTCAATTGGCCAATCTGCCGCACCGTCGCAAACTAAAATAACATATTTCATATGCTTAACCGAATAATTTTAGTAAGTAATAATTACTAATATTCTAAAAATTTTTTCTATAGACATTTGGTAAATTTTTACGTATTCTGCAGAGATCTATGAATAATTTGTTTTAAAATATTTAAGTTAGTTTTTTTTAATGCTGAAAAGACTAAATAAGGGACCTTATCATCAATGTTCCTTTTATAACTTTCTAAATGAACCATTTTTAAGCCAAATTCACTTGCAGATTCAATAAAGGAATCTATAGCTTTATTTTTATCGAAATTTGAAAGCTTGTCTATTTTATTAATAATAACTAAAATAGGTATTTCAAGGTCTTTCAAGAATTTTATTAATTCAAAACTTAACGGAATAGTTTCTTTATTTATATTAAAATATTTCTCGATCTCATCCTCGATTCTAAGAATATTTATGACTACTAAACCTAAAAAGTAGTTATCATGGTTCTTTTCTATATGGATAACTATTTGGTTCTTGATATGATCTTCTCTTCTGCGGCTAGAGCGTTTCATATATCCAAAACCTGGTAAATCTACAATTTTATACGGTAATTTAGGTTGATCAATAGGTTTTATTAATAACGTACTCCCTGGGGATTTTCCAGTTTTGCCTTTAAATAATTTTGGATTTGGTAACAATAGTCTAGTTATAGAACTTTTACCAACATTAGAATTTCCTATTATTAAAAGTGAGGGTTTATTTTTCATTTTTGGATTTCCTATATAATTGCGTTAAATATCAGAAAAATCATCTTTAAGAAAATCAGTAAACATTTTTTTTTTAACTTCTTCTTTTATTACTGGTCTCGTACTTATTGGTTCTCCAGCATGTTTTAAAATTTCCTTTAATGCATTTACATTTATATTTACTTTAAATTTTCCGCCACTCATGTAACGAATTATTTTCTTATCGTTCAGGATTAATCTAAGAATATACCCTAATCCAAAATAAAATTGGTGTTCTGGAATCGGATCAATCGCACTCTTACTTGTTACCTCCTTTAGAACATCATATAAAAGCGATTTAGTAGATATATGATCCTCTACATTGAACACCAAATAGTATAAAGCGTGATACCATATTTTTTCCCGTTTATTTTTAATATAATCTAAGAATTTTTCAGGAGTTATTACTTCCTCTTCTTTTTTCTCCTTTTTCTTTAATAACTCTTGTCTTATCTTTTCTTCTAATTCTATCGAAATTCCTTGAGGAGTTGTAGTCTCACTCTTTAGATCAGAGGAAGAGGTTAAATCTTCTTGTTTCACCGATTCAATAGCTTCTTTCATTTCTCTTAACTCATCAAAATCTATCTGCTCCATATCTGAAAAGTCTTCAATTAATGCCTCCTTTTGTTGTAAATATTCGGTTTCTTCTGCAATTTCCGTTTTAATTTCAGAACCCTCAAGATCCTTACTCTCTGATTGGGTAATGGGTGATTCAATGTCCATTGAAGCCTCTTGCTCCTTTACTTTAGCAATTGCATCTTGCATATCCTGTATTTCCTCTAAATCCAAATCATCTAAATCCGAAAAGTCAGCTCCAAGTTCTTCCATCTCTCTTAGATAAGTTTCTAAATCATTATCAGATTCTTCCTCTACTTCTTCCTTTTGATTTTCACTCATAACAATTTTAATAGTTTAATTGTACGAAACACAATTCAATTCTTCTATTATAAATAATATCAATTTAGTACTATAAATCTTAAGTTTCGTACACCTAAAATTAATTTAACCATTGAATTCTTAAATGGTTTTATATAATTTTTAAGTTAGAAAAAATTTTAAACAAAAAATAAAAATTATAAACGATTTAGGTCCGTTTGTAGATAAATCGCTCCCAGCTCTTAGTGTTCGGCATTTCAAGTGGCATATCTTTTCTTTTTCGGATATCTAATATTACATCTTCTTCTATTGAGGGGGGTACTTTCTCAAAACCCTTAAATTCATAACCGAAAAAGGCTCTACCTTGCGTGGAACTTCTTATCTCATCTGCAATCCCTATTATTTCAGCAGCAGGGATTTGACCCTGTACTCTTACATACTCACCCTCTGGGATAACGTTGTTTATTCGTCCACGGTGTTTATTAATTATAGCAGTTACTCCTCCCTCGGTTCCTTGAGGTGTTTTTACATCAATTCTTTGAACTGGTTCAAATAAATGAGGACTTGCATCCAGCATTGATAATGCTAACGCAGAATAGGTCATACTAGCTGTCTGGGCGTAAGTTGTGTGTCGAGGATCTTCATGAATAACTAAATCAGTGAATACAGCTTTTATACCCATGGCAGGTTCCTTAGCTATTATACTCTCCTCAACCCAATTCCTAAACGCACTAATAAGATCATTTTTGATCCTATCAAATCGTTGTAACCCCGATGTACTATTTACTAATAAATTACCTTTATAAATATCCACAATTCTTCTTGCTTCTTTAGTATCCCAGCCAGCTTCTTCTCTTAAAATTTTAGCTCTTTCCTTTTCGTCTTGTAAATCAGTAATCGCACCCTCATCTAATAGTTCTTCAGTTTTTTCATCTAAAGGTTCAACATGTAATAATATACGATTATGAGTGTTTGTGGATTTGGTATGAAAATCTTTACTTTTCTTACTTATTTTTTCACGATAAACAATGATCGGTTCGCCAATTTCAATTTTTACTTGATTATTAATTCTTTTTGTCAAGATTTCAATTTGTAAGGGATCAATTCCACTTAATATATACTCCATTGATTCTTTATTCAATCTAAATTCGGCAGTTGGGTCTGCTTGCAGCCATTTTCCAACCACATCACCTAATTTTGCGAGGTCATGGGGATCTTTTGGTTTTATACTTCTTGAGACTACTGCTTTACAAGCATAATGAATTTTTTCGAAAGTTGGTATTTTAGAAATATCTTCTTTTTCTTTGGGAAGTGCTTGAGAATGAATAAAGGTTTCACCGGAGGGACAAATAAATCCATAAAGAGCAAAGAGATTCCCAGCAGGGATCCTAGGAATATCAAGGATATCTGTAATTTCCATAACTCCTAATCTTTTTATGCGACTAGTAGATCTACTTCCTACCAAATAAATCGAGTCAGTCTGATCAAAAGTTCCAGAAAATACTCGACCAATAAGGGTGGCCTGATAGTTTCTCTTAGGATCTAAGAACAGTTTAGTGATCATTCCATAGAGGGGCCCCTTTGGATCACTTTTTACTAATGCTTGACCAAGTTCAGAATTGATATCTCCAGACCATAGACGAGGAATTCTATATTTTGAAGCCTCAACAGGATTTGGCAAGTGATCGACAACCATTCTAAGCATTGGTTCATCAAGTGGTAGATTTTCACGAAGCCATTGAATATCTCCTTCATTATATTTTTCAAAAACCGTTATAGGAGTGAAGCCTTTCTCTTTCAAAATTTCATAGGTAAATCCCCAACCATGTTTTGCGGATCCGACTGCAACGCTATTCTTAGCGAAATCAACGCCCCAATCAGAATCTTCTGGTCGAACTTTTTTAATTAAATTGTTTACTTGAGTAGTTATTTCATCAATCTTTGCATAAGTGTCCTTGGGACTCAATTTAAGTTCGCTGATTAATCTATCTACTTTGTTTATAAACAATACGGGTTTACAGAGCTCCTCTCCAACAGCAAGCCTAATGTTTGTTTCGGTCTGTGTCATTATACCCTCTAAAGCATCAACTAATATAATTGCTCCATCAGATCCTCTTAAAGCTCGAGAAACCTCCCCTGTAAATGAAATATGTCCGGGAGTATCATTCAATTGAAATATATATGGTTCATTGTCATCGGGTTTTCTAGGATCGTTAAAAGCTAATAATACTACTGAAGTAAAGATTGTAATTCCTCTTTCCTGTTCTTCATCATCTGAATCTGTCATTTGTAATTGTCCAGCATCTTCAGGTCTCATAAGACCCGCACGTCTTAATAGATAATCAGTTGCGGTAGTCTTTCCATGGTCTATATGTGCAGTAATTGAAAATATCCGCTTCTTTTCATAAGAGCCTTCAGTGACTAATTTTGCTATAGTCTCCGGATTTTTTACTTTAACCATTTAGTTTCACTTTAATTAAATTCTTATGTATAAATTGAATAAAAAAATATACGAAACCATAAAAATTTTGTGAATTTAGGCTATAAATCGTTAAATTCGATAAATTTACGATTATAAAATTAAAAGATTTGAGATTAAAAGATGAAGAACAATTTGTTTAAAAAATAAAAACTAAAAAAAATAGTTATAAAATTTAGAGATTAATAGGATATGTTCCGAATTCTCGGGTAGCTTCTACCATCCATCTTAGATTTTCAACACTTACTCCAGGATGCATATTAGCTGCTGAAACTACAAAACCTCCACCAGGACCTCCTGTTTTTATGGCATACTTTACCGCATCAAAAACTTCATCTTTTGTAGCATCAACTAAAATATGGGAAACATCTATATTACCCATCAGGCAGATTTTGTCCCCAACTTTTTTTTTAACATAGGCCAAATCGACTCCAGCAGTAGGCTCGAGACTTTGTAATCCATCAAATCCACAATTTACTACAAAGTCTAATAAAGGAGTAACATGTCCATCAGTATGAAGAACTATTTTACCCCCCCTCTCATGTACAGCATCAGTAATAATTTTATAGGCGGGCAATAATAATTCATTAAACCTTTTAGGACTCATCATTGGACCAGTATGATAAGCTAAATCTCCAGACTCAACAAAAAGCTCAGCTCCTTCATCCATATAACTCATATAAAGATCTCTGGTAAAATGTGCATATACTTCGTGAACTTCTTTAATAAAGTTGGGATTTTTATTTACCATTTTTGAATAATACGTCATTCCCATTCCTTGGGAAGAACTTTCGAATATTCCTGCTAAATCATTCGTAACTGCGACAAAAATTTTATCCTTATTTTTTTTAATAGCTCGTCTATAAAATTTTCTAACAAATTTTTTATATTTATCTGTCAGAGGACCTTCAATTTGTTCTTTTGTGTCTTCCCATTTCTCTGGAGTGTTCATAGTTCCATATAAATAATAGGGATTGAAATTACCTTCATTATTTTTAGCCTCCCAGATTCGACCGAATATATCCTTCATTAAAAGTCTGTCATCACCCGGGATCTCAACAAAGTATAGGGGTATGATCCCTACTTGCATACAATCAAGCCCTAATTCAACAGCAGCTTCAACGCATCTAGCAAAAACTGAAGATTCTACACTTTCTATTAAATTACTTAATTCTTCTGCCCATCCATCAGGATTATCCCGCTTTATCTGTTCTACTGTATCAAAATCAGTTAATTGAGGTTTTCCAAGGATCTTGTCCACATTATTGGCATCGATATAAATTGTATGACAAGGTACACGATCCGGTTCCTCTAAATTTAAAGCAGTAAGAACTCTTTCCCTACAATCCGTTTTAAACACCTTATTTTTGAAAATAAAAAGTTAAAAATAATAATAAAAAAAGAATATAATAGAATCTTTATTAGGCAGCTAATTGCTTTATGTGTTTAACGCCGTCCACAGCATCATCGGCAAAATCATCAGCTCCCAACTTTTTAGCGAGTTCCATATTTAATGGCGCACCACCCACAATTAATTTCACTTTATCTCGGAGTCCCGATGCCTGGAGGGCCTCATGGACTACTTTAATCTGTTCTACTGTCATAGTCAGAAGGGAACTTAGCGCAACAATTTTTGCTCCCGTTTCCTTAACTTTATCAATTATAGTTTTTTCATCCACATCCATTCCTAAATCAATTACTTCAAAACCAGAACTCAAAAGTAAAGAACCGAGAATATTTTTTCCGATGTCATGATTATCTCCTTTAACCGTCGCTACTATTACTTTTACTTTAGATTCTGATTTATCGGCTGCAGCTAAAGCAGGTTGCAGAATTACAAAAGCTTCTTTCATTGTTTCTCCGGCTAAAACGAGTTCGGTCAAATAATACTCTTTTTCTTCATATCGTCGTCCAACCTCATCCATACCCTTTGTTAACGCATTTAAAACATCAAAAGGATCTTTGCCATCCTCTTCAAGGGCTTCTTTTACGGCATCTGCAATATCATCTACTTCCAGTTCGATAATAAGCTCAGTTAGTTTTTCAAAATCCATAAGAATATACCTTTTTTTTGTTATTTTATAAATTATGTGATTTTTTATTAATTTTATTTAAATATTTTTTATTATATTATTTATGATTTTTAAACCAGTTATAGCGTTGGTGGTTCCATAATCTGCCCCAGTGTCTTTAATCCATTGTTCATTAACCGCTACACCACCAACAATAAAAACTATCTTATTTTTATATTCATTATTTATTAATTGGATTGTTTTTTGCATTGGTTTTTCAGACGATGTTAAAAGTCCAGATAAACCTACTATGTTGGGCTTGAATTTATTTACTTCTTCAAGAAATTTCTCAGGAGATACATCAATTCCAAGGTCAACAACTTCATACCCTTCCGATTTAAGTAGTGTAATAATAATATTTTTACCAATATCATGCATGTCACCCTCAACAGTACCCATTAAAATTTTACCATTAATATCGCCTGATTTTTTTGTAAAGTAAGGCTCCATTAACTTACTAGCCTCTTTAAAAGTATCGGCAGCAATAATCAAATCAGATAAAAAATATTCTTCAGATTCAAATAGATCTCCGATTTTTACAAGAGCGGATTTTAAGTCTTCTAAAATTAGTAGAGGGGCTCTAGATTCTAATTGCTTTTTTACTATATTTAAAACTGATTCATCCTCTAATTCTACCATTGCATTAATTAAATCTTCACTCATCATAATTAACCAAATTAAAATATTTATTCAATAGATTAGGATTCAAAAGTTTATTCTTCATTAGGTGATAATAGCTCATTTTTAGTCTTATATCTTCCATATGTATCAGCAAGCTCAATCATCATATCTAATCTTTTTAATGGTGTTCCCCGATTAATTCCACCACCAGTTGATAACATATATCCACTACCAGGTCCATATATTAGGATATTTTCAATAATTTTTTTTTCAACAATCTTATCGTCTGGTTCACGGAGTACTATGTCCCGGCCTGGAACCTGCCCCATCAATGCATATTTATTTTCTAAATTAGAAACAATTTCTTTAGTTTTTTTTAAATCTCCTCTCGGAGCCCATTCTTGTCCGTGGAATATTTTGTATCCCCAATCCCCAATTTGCTCAATAAAATGATAACTTCTATTCTCACTATGGTAAAGCATCCCTCCTGATAATGGCGAGAGCTCTTCAATTAATTTTTTATGATATGGAGCAAAAAATTCATTTACTTGTTCTTTATTTAAAAATCCACTTACGTGATCAGCTATTAATATGATTGTTGCAAAACCTCCTATTAATTCAGCCCACTCAGATAAGAACATTATTGTGAAATCTGTACATTTTTCAATGAGATTGTGAATTATATCAGGTTCCTTTCTCATATCAAGAAGAAATTTATCATAGCCATAGAGTTGCCCTGCAGTTTCTAAAGGTCCAAATTCACCTATACCAGCTGGCTTAATTCCCGTTTCTAAGGAATACTCAATTTTTCCTAACCAATCTCTTGTTCCTGAAACATCCCAAGCTGACCTTGGGATCTTTAATTTTTCTACATCGCTAGGTTTATCTAATGCTTTTCCTGCCACAGCAGGTATCTCATCTTCTGGATCTGAAATTGGACATCCTAGAGCCTGTGCAGAAGCGTAAGGCTGAAAAATTGATACCGCACAATATGCTCCTGAAAATCGTTCCTTAAATCTTTCTCCATTTTCTATTTGAAGATCCACATCAGAAAGATATTTTTTAACGGATTTCCCCGCAAAATCAGCCATAAAATCAAATTCTGGAAAAAACATAACCGGAACTCTGTCAGGTTTAAGAAAAGCCATCGCCTTTAGCATTCTCTGTGCCGGATCTAATACTTTGATTTTCCTGCTTCTTTTTTCATTTGACATAAAAATCTAAATACCCTAATTTCAATTATCATTAATGGTAATTAACTCTTAAATTTAAAAAATTTGTTAAATGGTTTATAAAAGCCAAATTTCCTTTTGCTTATTCAATAGATTATTTTTATAAATAAAAGGGTAAGATCATGTTTTTTAGAACATAAATTGCTTTTCTTCCCGAAGATGTTTTACTTCCAAATGCATTGGATATATTAAATAGTTCTAAATTTTCAGGAATTTTATTCGTAATGAAATCTTTTAAGTATTCATAAAAATCCACAAATTTTCTCTCCGTTTCTGTCCATAAATAACCATCTCTCTCAAAAAAATTTTTATTTGCATTTTTAAATTTATTCGCATGATACTTATCTTTAACTGGGGGGCCTTTACGTATATAAGAGGGTGATATAGTCATTTTATCACAATAAATCGCTAAATTATACTCATTTTTTTCATTTTCAAAATAGACTTCAAAAATTATTTTTTCAAATCGCTTAGCATGGGAGTATTCCTTCTCTCCATTAGCTTTAATACTATCTCCTAATGAGTATAATTTATCTCTATTTATAGTATAATGAATTTCCTCATCTTTATTTTTAAGTTCTATTAAAAATATTTTTGAAAGCATTGGGTCTTTTAAGTCTGATAAATCCACTTCAGGAATTGGTAAAAGTTCAAAAAATTGCTTGTTTGGACTTTTAATTAAATCTTTAATTCTATGGTGGCAATATTTATATGCCTTTTCTGAAATCGCTGATGCCACATTCCTATTCATGTCAATGGGGTCAATTATAATAAGAAAATCATTTTGAAAGTGAATTATTTTGTTTAATTCTTTTGAATTTCTTTTATAATAATCTAAAGGAACATGAGGTAATTCTCCAAATTTTTTGAAAACAGTTTGAATATTTCCAAGGTAATATATTAATAATTCTGCAGCATATCCAATAAATCCAATTTTCCCAACAGCACTTTTATCACCATAGCTATGGCAAGCCTTAAAAAATTGTTTTATTAATCTGACGTCATTTTTTTGATCCTTATTTAGTTTATCCCTTATGAACCGCCCATGCCATGGAGATCTATCTACAGCAGTTATCGGACCATTTTTTTTTATGAAATCTAAATCTAAATCAAAATATAGTACAATATCAACTTTTAATTTTACTTCTCCGGCAATATAATCAACAGTTACGTATGGATGTTCGGCATAAAGAAGGCGGGGATTACGAAATTCTTTTTTTAAATCCAAGGATTTTATAATCCAATTATTACACAGTTCTAAAAAATCTTTTTTAGATGCTTTTTTTAATTTATTTTTACTCAATCCTTCATAGATAGGTGAGTATAACTCATAATTCAGTCCTATGAATAGATCAATATCAAAATCATTCCTTAATTGAGTTTGTTTAATACCAGTGGAGCCTTGAGGTTCAATTCTAGTGTAATTTATGTTTAATTCTTTTGCAGTTTTAACTAATAAACTCGTTAAATTTTCGGTTATATCTCCTATTAAATGCAACTCCTGCTCTGTTGGTATAACTTCCTTTAAGACTTCTTTAAATACTTGATTAATTGAGTTCATAGAATTTAGTATTAATTTAATGAATAAAATGAATATTATTCCTAGATTTAATAATCATTGGGAATTATTAATCCTATTTTATAATAAATTTTAGGGTACTTTTTGTTTTAACATTCTTTGTGACTTTCTTCTCAGAACAATTTTAATTTTAATAATCGTTAGAACAAATTATCTTAATTGTAAATTAATAAAATCATTATATAATTCAAGTCTGAAACAAATAATTTTATGAGAAAAAAATGAATCCTACCGAACCTATATTTGCGGTATGTGAAGGTAAAGAGGTAGATCGGGTACCAGTGTTATGTTTCTTATATGACGAACACCCTGCTCATCAAATATTGGGATTTCCTAAAAAAACTGATGCCGATTTGATGAATACATGGTATGGACAGTATATCTTGAAGAGATTTGGTATGGGGGCATTAGGAAAATCTATAGCAAAAAGAAGTGTATATAAAGTAGCAACTTTTGGAATTGAAGTTGCAAAAAAATTAGGTTTTGATGCCGTCTGGAGTAATTTGGCTTTAGCTTTTTCACGATTTCCAGATGCACATACCATTCAAGATGATTGGGGAAGTTATAATGATATAATATTCGATGCATATGGGAATGGAACTTATTACTATCGTGAGCCTAAGATTTTAACTCCAGATGATTATCAGAAATGGATATATTTCCCTGATGCTGATAAATCTGCTAAAACAACTTACAAATTTTTTAAAAAAATAGTATCGAAATATGGAAATGATATTTGTATTTTTGGAGATGTTTATTGTGGACCTTTCCAATCTATTTTTACAAGTATGGGGTTAGAACGGATTGCGTTCTATCTACGTAAAAAGCCAGATTTCATCAGAAGTTTTGTTGCTCGAATGGAGGAGTTTGTAATGAAAACGAATATGGCAATGATGGATGCTGGCATAAAAGTTATTTTAAAAGGTGATGATATGGCATTTAAAACAGGACCACTATTAAATCCGGAAATTTTCGATAAATATTGGGGGCCTTCTTATACAAGGATATGTAAAGCAATTCATGATAGAGGGGGATTAGCATTTCTTCATTCTTGTGGGGATAATACGAAACTCTTCGATTATTTTATTAAATGGGGTTTTGATGGTTGCCATGCTTATGAACCTACTTCGAATGTAGATATATTTAAGGAAAAGAAGCTTCATGGAGATAAACTAACTATTATAGGAAACATGAATGTTGATTATCTTCTAACCGAGAAATCAAAACCAGAAGAAGTAATTGAAAAAACTAAAGAACTTATTAGACATCTTGCTCCAAAAGGTCGATATATATTAGCTCCCGCACATTCCCATGCTGAGATTGATATGTCAAAAGAAAAAATTATGCTGGAAACTGCTTGGCAGTATGGAAAATACCCGATATCAATTTAATCATTTTAAAATTTTTTTTAGATATTACTTTCGCAATAATAATGATATTAATTTTAATAAACTCCAAATGAATATATTAATCATAAAATAATATTTCTAATCAAATATTAATTCTCTATGCGGATATATCTTGACCTCAATTACAAAGAAATTCTATCCATTAGCCTTAGTTAATATAACTAATAGATGTACACTTAATTGTAAGCATTGTTTTGTATTTCGAGAGGGCAATCCGAATACTCCATCTAAGAAAAATGAAATGCCTGCCGAAGTAATGATAAAAGAGATCAAAAAATACAAGAGAAGACATGGAATTGTTTCAATGCTTTGGATGGGTGGCGAACCATTACTGCGATTAGATGTTTTAAAGTTAGGAATAAAATTATTTCCTAGAAATGTAATTGCTACAAATGGTACACTTCCCATACCAGATTTAGATCCTAAAATAACTTGGGTAATATCAATTGACGGTCCCGAACAAATTAATGACGAAATACGAGGAAAAGGCTCATTTAGAAAAGCGATTAATACTTTAAATAACCTCCCGGACAATTTCTCTAATAAACTCCAATGCCAATGTGCAATAACTAAAAAGAACGAAGATTTCATAGAAGAACTAGCAAAAATTTTAATAAAAGAAACTCCAGTTCACAATTTAGTGTTATCATTTTATGTTCCAAAAAAGAATGATAGTTCTGAATTTGCATGGAATGCTCTAGAAGAGCGCGATTATGCAGTTAAAAAAGCTATAGCTTTAAAGAGAAAATATCCTTCCTTTATACCTAATAGAGAGCTAGCACTTGAACTAATGTTATCTCAAAATGCCCTACAATATACTAGAGATTGTTGTGTAAAAAATTTCATGCTCCCTTTGTATTTAGGTGATGAAGGATTCGAAATACCTTTCTGTTGCTATGGAAATGATGTTAATTGCGATTTATGTGGCTCTTTTGGAGTTTTTCATATCCCTGCTATAAAAAAAGAGAATCCCCAAATTGATACTTTATTCATTTAATTTTTATGAAATTAAATCCTAAATTTCTTTCTAAAATAACACCGGATTTTAGAAAATTTGCACTTACCTCGGTAATAACATAAATAAAAATTATACAAGCTTTTCTCTAATAGCTGTAGAGCTTAGTCTTTGATTGTTTTTTCCCTTAATCATTGGAATTATAATTATAATTAAAGGTTTAAATCCATTAGCTTCCCTTACCTCATTTAACTTTAAAGCATTCAAATATGTTTCTTGACTTGCGATTAATCCTTCATATTCCGGTTCTTTAATTGGGGGGCCATATGGATCATTTAGCTCCACAATTTTAACCCTGCTTAATTCGGTTATACTACTAATGAATTTTTCAAGACTTCTTTTTCTTGTTTCAAAATCCTCAATGTATAAAGCATGTTTTTTATGCTTGAGCATCTCCTGGGATGTTAATCCTATCACTACTTTATGAGAAACTTTTAATGCTGTTTCGATAAGAAATTTGTGTCCATCATGGAGATGATCGAAAGTTCCACCCATTCCTACTAAATTAAGCATCCTGTCATCACATTAGAATATAAAAATAATGAATATTTCTTATCATAAATTACTTATTATCTACGCCAAACTTTTTTCAGATTTTAATTTTCTGAATTCTTTAACTACATACCCCACCATGCATTCTGAGTAGAGCGCATGAGCATTATATACTCTCTTAAAATATCCTTTTGATCAGAGGTTAGTTCATTTAAGAATTTAGCGAGCATTAATTGCCGAACATGCGATTCTGGGACAGAAACAAATAATATTTCATCTTTATCAATATCACGTCCAATTTCTATCCCTCTGATTGAAATGGCAACATCACTTCCCTTATCGGCCTTTTCCAATGATTGACCTTTATCTTGAATTTGATGTACTCTTCCCACTTTTTTTCCTTTATCGGTAATGAGCATTACTTTTGGTTTTAATGTACCTCCTTCAACATTTACACCAAATACAGCAGGGTTTGAATTTCTAAAAATGTACTCTGGAAACATTTTAAGTTTCGCTGGCAATATTAATTCTCCTAATTCTTTTGCAGTATCTTCTGCTTTTCTAGTTTCGGAATATTGGATAAAATCCTCTAAAAGCCGATAAATAACATTATTAGTGAAGATTCTAATATTGTCCTTATAAGCTTGTTCTTCCGCTTCTGGTAAAATGGGAACATTAAAACCTAATACAACAGCAGAATAAGGATCGAAATCTTGAACTATATTTGCATTAATTATATCTTCCTTTTTAATTGGTCCGACATCAGCAATGCTTATTTTAACACCATTATTAGAAAAATGATTTTCTAAAGCTTCAAGAGAGCCTAATGTGTCTGCTTTTAGCACAACCCCTGCTTTATCTGTTTTTATTTTGATGCTTTCCACTTCCGCCTCAATTTCTTCATAAATTTGCTCCTCCTCGGAAGAATCTGCAATGGCTTTAAACGGTGATCCGGCGACTACATCCTCTATGTTTGGTGCTAGAATCTTAATTCCAGCTGCTGCACTTACAAAATCTACAGAGTCAAACTTTTGTCTAGGATCTCTAATCTCATCTAAGGGTTTTGGCATTAAAAGAGCCCTCACTTTTGATTTAACGGGTTTTTCCAGGCCACCTACGATAAAATCATCGCTTTTATGGAGAATTCCGTCATAAATCAGTACATCCATAGTTTTACCCTGTCCTTTTTCTTTTTTAACTTCAAGCACAACACCTTTGGCGGATCCTTCTGAAAATTTTAAGTTTTGCGTTAGATATTGTTGTACTAATCCCATCAATATCATAAGTAAAGTTGAGATACCCTCACCCGTCTTACCACTAGTGGGTACAATCGCGACTTTTTTTGTAAAGTCCGTAATTTTATCGTATCTATCAATCCCCTTAAACCCTTCTTCTAAGAAATTTATCCCTATCTGCAATAGTTTTTCATCTAAAAATTCTTTAACGTGAGCTTTTTGTTTATTATACGAATCTAAAAAATCCGCATCCTTAATTGATTTCCATCCCGAAATCCGGTCTATTTTATTGGCAGCAATAACAAATGGTACTTTTCTTTCTCTTAAAATTCTCACAGATTCCCAAGTGATTGGCATAGTTCCAGCAGTTACATCTATAACTAAAATTGCTATATCTGCAACTGCCCCTCCTCTTTTTCGAAGATTCATGAAAGCAGCATGACCGGGAGTATCAATAATTAGAATCCCTGGCAATTTAATTTCTTTTTCAGCAAATTCTTTTTTAGATTTTCGTAGAAATTCTTTAATATCTTCCGTAGGAAAATAAGATGCTCCTATATGCTGAGTAATTCCTGCAGCCTCCCTTTGTTGTACTACAGTTCCTCTCACATAATCTAATATTGTGGTCTTACCATGGTCAATATGACCAAGTATACACACTATCGGGGC
>SDNV01000112.1 GCA_004524515.1 Promethearchaeota archaeon | reverse complement strand
ATTTTTCTGAAAAATTAAAAACTAAAAAACCAAAACAAGAAAAAGATGCACAAGAGAGAAAAATTAGTAAAAAAACAGAAAAAACAGCTTTAAGTCCTAATTGGGGTGATTATTTTGTCTACGATTTTGACGCAAAAGAGAAAATAAAACCCATTTTAGAATCCGCTTTTTATAAATTTACTGAGACTCCCATGAATTTAGAAGATGCAATGGGACGAGTTAAATATGCTTTAATCTCATTTTTAAGTTCTACAAAAACAGAAAATGCAAAATTATATTTCTCAGTAATTAAATTTCTAATAGATATTATTGAAAAATTTGATCAACCTAATATTCTCGATTGGATTTTTGAAAAAATTATTCCAAATATCGATAGTAAATTCTTGTATGAGTTAGCTCTTTTAGAATTGCTTGATATAAGTCTTAAATTAAAACGGTATGAAAAGGCAGAGATTTATATTTTTTATGTGTTGAAAAATATTGACGAGTATCCAAAAAGCGAACTGTATAATATAATGAATAGTTTTAAACAACTCGTAAAAAAAGTAAAATATGTTGAGCGATCTCAAAAAATAGATGTACTACTCAAAGAAAAACTTTTAGAATATGGTGAAAGTCTAGGAGATAAATTCGGAATACAAGACATTGATGCTCAGATTCAAATTGTAGAAATGCTGGAAGATCTTGAGTTTATAGAGCTTGCTTATAATTTAGCAAAAAAAATCCAGTTAAATTTAGCACCTGAAAGTGCTCAAGTTGCTCAAGTGAGAGAATTGGTAAGGAGGCTACATACAACTCCTATTACTGAGCAAAAGGATATTATATAACATTAAAATTTACTATGAATTTACTTAATTAACAAATTAATGATAATGATTAATTAAAATTAGGTTTTGAATTATAATTTTTTACATAAAAAAATGTTCCTATCTATTATAGTTTCTTTTTTTTTTCCAATTCCCTAATTTTTTCCCTTATTCTTTTAGCTTCATCTTCCATAATTTTCCTTTCTTTTTCCTCAATCGATTTCTTTTTTAACTCAATTTCTACTTCTTCCAAGTCTCGCTCTTTTTGAATTAGCTCTTCCTTAATTTTTAGTGTTTTTTGTTTTTCAATTATCTCGATTGCTTCTAAATCTTTTTGTTTCTCTTCTAATTCTAATTTTTTCTTTTTGATTTCAAGATCTTTCTTCTTCAATTCAATCTCTTTATCTAAAATCTCTTTTTCTTCTTTGACCAATTTCTTAGGCAATTCTACTTTTTCAGCTTTCCCTTTTAAATCCAATTTCATCTCTTTTTCCTTTAGTTCTATTTCCTTTTCCTCTAATTCGATCTCTTTTTCTTTTAGTTGCTTTTCCTTTTCTATTTGTGTTAAATCAAAACTGGATAAAATTTCTTTCACTTCAAGCTCCGCTTCTTTATCCTCCAATTTTTTTTCTTTTTCATTTAATTCTATTTCTTTATATTCCAATTTCTTTTCCTTTTCCACTAATTCTTGTGCCACTGGTTCAGTCTTAGATTCTTCTTCTTCTACAATCTCTTCAATTTTCTCTACGGTAACTATTGACTTTAAAATTTCATCAACGTTTTTCTTTAATTCTTCATTCTCAGAACACTCTTTAGTATATTTTTTTAATGTTTTCGTAATTAGAGAGGGATTTTTTTTTCCGATTGTTTTTAAAGTTTGGACTGCTTTTTCAATAACAAAATCTTTATCATCCACTAATCTTGAGGCAATTAATTCTATTAATATCTCGTCTTCTATTTCTCTCTCTCCTCCAGCTATGAAAATTAAAAGCTGTAGAAATGCTTCTCGTACATTTGGATCCTCTGATGTCAGTAATTCTTCACTATGAGGTAAAAATAAATCTTCTTCATTTTCACACATATCTTTAAGAAGTAATAGGAAAGAATATCTCAAAAGAGAATCTTTTTTTGAAAGATTTTCTAACAAGGTGGGGATATCTATAATTGAATTTTCAATAAGAAATCTTATAACCGTTCTACCACCCATCAGAGTTGAAACCGTTTCTAAAACATTTTCTAATCGTTCAATATAATTTTCTTCATTTGATTGATTTAGATAATCGGCAATTTTCTCGACAACCGCATCGATTTTACCTTCAGATGTCATTTTTCTAATCGTTTGCATTATATCATCATCATTTCTTACATCTTCCATATTTTTAATCACATCTTAATTAATTTTTATTATTACAACCAAATTACATAAAACTCGTTATACAAACGCTGGATAAAATTCAATAAAAATCGAAGATCTCGATATCTTAATCTCATCTTATTTCCCTCCTCATCAAAATTGTTTGTCTCTAAATTTATCCCTAATTTTATTAATAAATTTCCCATCCAGTCATATTCTAAATGAATTGCTTTACAAAATTGTAGGAGGGATTCCAGATCCTCATGAAACACATTCCAAAAATAATGATCCAATTTTGAGGGATTTTCTGCAGCGACAGAATCCTGAGAAATTTTGCTTATAATATCTTTAGGTAAAATTGTAGTGATCTCCACTTTTTCAGATCGTACCAATTTTACTTTTACTTCAGGAAAATAAATATTCGCATAAAATTCACAAATTGCTCCCAATAATTCAAGAGATACGATACTCTCTCGATTGGCATTACATAAAACATATTTCTCCTCAATAAAAATAATATGAATCCGATCATCGAATTTAAATATCATATAATTTCCTTTCAATGTATAGCGAAAATTTTCATCCCGGTTCTTAATTCTATCATCAAAGATTTCTAGCGCGTCATCCCATTTTTGGAGAGAAATAAATTTATTTAATTTTCTATAATCACCATGGAAAAAAATATCCAAGAAATCAACTAAATATAAATACGCATCAAATGGTCTATAAACAACGGTTTTACCTCTAAAATCTCGCATAACAATATTTTTTTGAACACTATAACAAAATTTAGGTAGATCATCTAAAGGTAATAAATTTTTAATTCTTAATTTCAACAAAAATCGTTTAGTGCATAGCGGAGTGAGTGTGCATTGAATACGGTCTATTTGACATTCTTCAAAACAAAGCTTATTGATTCTTTTTATCAATAGATCAAAAAGATCTGAATTGAATTTGTCATTTGCAGTATTCTTAAGAAAACGGATGATATGATGAGATTCTAAGGGCATAGTTTGATTTTTTTAAATTTAAATAAACAATATGAAAGTTCCTAAAATATTAAAAATATCAGATCTAATATTCTTTACTGTTTTTAATCATATTACTCTGTTTTATTTTCTAAGAATATTAATACACTGAATATTGTATTAGGGTTTTTTATTAGGTAATGGATAAAGAAGAGCATTAAAGAATATGATCTTAATATCAAATTTTTAATTATAAAAAATTAATAAGGATGAGTTTCTTATGTTTTTAAAGGAAAAGATAAATTATTATAAATACAGATGTTAAGGCAAATATATATTTATCACAATCAAAAACCAATTTTTAGCTATGCACTAGCTTTAGCTTTAGGTGGTGAAGAGCTAAAACAAGTGATAAAAATTATCGAACCTAATATGATTTTGCCTACTCCAGGTGAGACTCTTCACCGTCCATTATCTAAATTTCAGATTTTTCACCGCTCCTATGGAAATACATACTTTTTAATTATTGTAGATCTAATTGATTCTTTTGAATATGTTAATGATAACTTAATAAAAATAATTAACAAGTTTAAAGATCTTTTTGAAAATCCAGAAGATATTACAGAAGAAAGTTTAGAAAAAAAAGATTTTATAAATTTTCTTTATTTTACCCAAAAAGAACTGCATTCTAAGATTTCAATAGTAGGTCCAACCGGTTCTGGGAAGACTACTTTATATAATTTAATGAAAAGTGGTCAAGAAAAAAAAATTATGGATTTTGCAAATGCTTCGGTTTATGAAATTGATAATTTGGGGTTCGATATATGGGATTTTATACTGAAAGATAACTTTTCATTGTTATGGCCTAAATTTATTGGAGGCTCTGATCTCGTTCTTTTATTATTTGATTCGAAAGATTATGGACCTAAATTAATTCAATATTTTTTGAGCTTAATAGAAACTCATGCTAAATATTCTAAAATGCTAATAATTGCAACTAAATCAGAACATATCAGCGAAGAGGAACTCGAGCATATTAAGATTTCGGTCAACATTCCCGATATTAAAAAACTTTCTATGATTAAGCCGGAAATTGCAAAAAACAAAATTGAAAATATTATTAGAGATGCCTTAAATTTAAAGAAAGAATTACCCTCTAATTTTGAAGAACTAATAAATGAGGCAGAAAAATTCTATTTAGAAAATAATATTTCAGAAGCAATTACTAAATATGAAGAATTAATTAACATATGTTATGAATATCAAACCTTTATTCATTTAGATCAATTTCAATTGAAATTAGACACATTAAAAAATAAATTAGAGGAACATCGTAATTCGCAGAAAAGATTAGAAAGTGGAACAAGTTTCATGCCCCCTGAAAAAATTAGGTTTACGAAAAAAATTTCTGTTAAATCTCTTCCTAAATCCAGTACAATTCTCAAACCCTCAAGCACCGAATCAACATCACAAAGTTCTCCTAAACCTCAACAAAAAGCTATATCATCATCAAAACCTCAAATTCCTGATCAAATTTCAAAATCAAAGAAATTATCTCTCAAACCTGAAGATATTAAGATTAGTCTAAAAACAAAAATTGAAAAGATTCAACAAATTAAGAATATTGAGCCAAAAAAGGTAATTCAAAAAATACATGAATCAGATATCATTAGCAAAATTGAACCAAGAGAGCTAATTCAAAAAATCAGTTCAAAACAAGAATCAAGACTTAAATCAGTTCTTGAAACTGCTATTTCTCAAGGTGAGATGATTTTACCATTAGAATTACAAAAACTATTATTAGATAAAGGGAGTAAGTTGAATATCAATTTATGTGAATTTTTTATAAAAGAAATGACTACAGCTTTGGATTCTCCTTTACGCTTAGAGGATCTCAAATTAGCGGCGGATGCTTTTTACAAAATAGAAAAAGACACCTTTTGAAAACATTCATTTTTTTTACAATTTAATCTAATCTTTTATAAAATTTGAGATATAAATCTTAATTAATTGCATTAAATCTAGATTAATCAATATTTTTTAAAAGGTTGGATACATGAGTATGATAAAGGAACTTAGGGATCGTTTTACTGAATTAATGAGGCTAAATTATATATCGACATTACTAGGTTGGGACCAGCGGGTATATATGCCGAAATCAGATGGTGCAACTATAGGAAGATCCGAACAAATCGCTTTAATTGAAGCCATTCATCATAAAAAATTAATTTCTAAAAAAAATGGTCAATTGATTAAAAAAGCCGAAAATCAGCCAAATCTTAATTTAATTGATTCTGCCATATTAAGAGAAGCCAAAAGAAAATATGATAAGGCAATAAAAATTCCAATTGAGCTAGTTATTGAAATTGCTAAAACTGCCTCACTTGGACATCAAGCTTGGGAAAAAGCAAGAGAGAAAAGTGATTTTTCAATTTTTAAATCCTATCTTGAAAAAATGGTTGCTTTACAAAGAGAATATGCTGAAAAACTCGATGTAGGTCCCACATTATATGATTCATTGACAGATATCTATGAACCAGAAGCAAAATCCGAATGGATTTCGAAAATCTTTAATGAAATTAAACCGAAATTAGTAAAAATTTTAAATAAACTTGCATCTTCAATTTCAAATAAACCTAATCAGGAAATTTTAAAGAAAAATTATAATCCCGAATTGCAATGGAAATTAAGCATGGAAATAATAAAGAAACTTAATTTTGATTTTAATAGAGGTCGGCAAGATAAATCAGTACATCCTTTCACAGCTTCAGTATCTTCGATGGATACAAGAATTACTACTCGAATTTGGGAGAATTATCTTCCTGCATGTTTATTTGGTTCAATCCATGAATGTGGTCATGCATTATATGAAATGGGATTTATGAAAGAGATTCATGACACATTTTTGGCAGATGGAAGTAGTTTGGGTATCCATGAGTCTCAATCTAGATTATGGGAAAATATTGTAGGTAGAAGTAAAGAGTTTTGGAACTTTTGGTATCCCATATTACAAAAATATTTTCCTGAAAATCTAAAAAATTATCCTGAATATGAATTCTATCGTTCGATTAATGTAGTTCAACCCTCGTTTATTCGAGTAGAAGCGGATGAGGTAACTTATGGTTTACATATTATTCTTAGATTTGAGATAGAAAAGGAACTAATTAATAATAATTTAAAGGTTTCTGAATTACCAGACCTATGGAATGCTAAAATGGAAGATCTTTTAAATATTACGCCTCCAAATGACGCTCAGGGATTATTACAAGATGTTCATTGGTCCGGGGGCGCATTTGGATATTTCCCGACATATTCGTTAGGAAATTTATATGCCTCACAATTTTATGTTAATGCTCTTAAGAAAAATCCAGATTTACCTGATGATTTTAAAAAGGGGAATTTTAACACTTTATTTAACTATCTTAGGGAAAATATACACCAATATGGAAGAATTTATCGACCCCTTGATTTAGTTAAGAGAGTAACTGGAGAAGATTTAAACCCGAATTATTTTATAAAATATTTAGAAACGAAATTTTATCCAATTTATGGGATATAGTTCATTAAATTCTTGATTGGATTAGGAGGCACTAAAATTTATGCCACTTACTAAACTTAAGGAACATTTCGCTGAAATTAATAAACTTAGAAACATTAGAGCACTTTTAAATTGGGATCAACAAATTTATATGCCTAACGATTCTAATAGAATAAGATCTGAACAGATTGCTTTAATTCAAGGCACAATTCATGATAAACTAATCTCCAATAAAACTAGAAGATTATTAGAACTTTCCTATAAAGCCAAAAATCTAACTTTGATTGAACAAGCGTTTATAAGAGAAGCAAAGAGAGAATATGAGATCGCAATAAAAGTACCTAATAGATTAATTAGAAGAATGGCCAAAGCAGCTTCGCTAGGTCAACAAGCATGGGAAAAAAGTAAAATTAAGAATGATTTTAATATTTTTAAACCATATCTTGAAAGAATTATAGAAATAAAGCGCGAGTATGCCAAAAAACTTGATAGTGGATCAACTCTTTATGATGCTTTACTAGATTTATATGAACCGAGAATATCATCAGAATGGTTAACTCGTATATTTAATAAATTAAAAACAGAGATATTAGACGTTTTTAAAAAAATAAAATCTTCAAAAGAACAACCAGATCCATCAATTTTAAGAAAAACCTATGATCCAAAAAAACAACTTAAATTTATCGTAGAAATGCTTCATAAACTAGACTTCAATTTTAATATTGGGAGATTAGATAAGTCTATGCACCCTTTTACAAGTAATATCTCATCAATGGATACTAGAATCACTACAAATTTTAAAGAAAACTTTCTGCCAACTGGAATATTTGGGGCACTTCACGAATATGGCCATGCTATATTTGATATGAATTTTATGGATCCTATCAAGGATTCAATCCTTGCAGATGGGTGCTCTTTTGGATTTCATGAATCTCAATCCCAACTATGGGAGAATATTATAGGTCATAGTAAACAATTTTGGGACTATTGGTATCCAATTCTTCAAAATTATTTCCCTGAACATTTAGCACATTATCCAGGAGATGAATTTTATCGATCCATAAATTCAGTCCAACCTTCATTTATTCGAGTAGATGCAGATGAAATAACCTTTAATTTGCATATATTACTCCGATTTGAGTTGGAAAAGGCAATTATAAATGATAATTTGCCGATATCGGATTTACCGGAATTATGGAATTTAAAAATGGAGGAATTAATAGGAATTGTTCCACCAAATGATTCTAAAGGTATCTTACAAGATGTTCATTGGTCTGAAGGAATATTTGGATATTTTCCGTCTTATATTTTAGGAAATCTTTATTCTGCACAAATTTATTATAATTTACTAAAAAATCATTCCCAAATCCATAGAGATATTAAAAGCGGACAATATAACAATCTAATTTCATATTTAAAGCAGAATATCTATCAATATGGTAAAATTTATCGACCTGATGATTTAATAAAAAAAATTACAGGAGAATCTCTGAATCCAGAATATTTTACTAAGTATTTGAGACAGAAATATTTTCAGATTTATATTATACAAAAATAACCATTTAAGAATTAGGATTGATAAAAAATATTATTTTTGATATTGGAAATGTATTATTGACTTTTAATCCAGAGGAATTCATTTCAAAATATACCATTGATACATTAAAAGTCAAAACTTTCATGATAAATATTATTCATAGTAAAACTTGGCTTGAAATGGATCGAGGATTAATTTCAGTTAATAGCGCCGAGATTATTTTTTTAAGGGATTATCCAGCTTTAAAGGATTTGCTAGAATTATTTTTTGAAAATTGGTTGGATATCTTTTTACCAATTGAAAAAAATATAGAGATCATGAAAAATTTAAAACAAAAGGGATATAAAATTTATGCATTATCTAATTTTATTAAAGAGACATATGAGTTTGTAATAAACAAGTTTGATTTCTTTTCTTTTTTTGATGGATCTATTATATCCTGGAAAGAAAAGAAAATTAAACCCGAAATAGGAATATATAAAACTTTATTAAATCGATATAACCTTTTAGCTCCAGAATGTGTCTTTTTAGATGATTATTTAAAATTCATAGCTCCTGCTGAGAGGTTAGGAATGCATACAATATACGTCGAACCATTAACTGACTTAAGACAAGAATTACGTAAATTAAATATTAATATT
>SDNV01000111.1 GCA_004524515.1 Promethearchaeota archaeon | reverse complement strand
AATAAGAATCATGTAGTGTAGAAAAATAGCTATATTCTACTAACTTTTTTCCATTTTGAGTAAGATGGATTGTTCCATTTGAATCTTGAGTAATCAATTGTTTTTTTTTAGCATATTGTAAATATTCTTCGACATCTTGTTCTTCTACTACTAATTGTTTAGTAGCAGAAAGGAAAAATAAACGCATTTGTGCTTTTAAATCTTTAATATTATCTATCCTATCATAAATCAAACATAAGAATCCATAAAAAAAGCCTTCATGAGGATCATGACGAATAGAGGGATAATACTGGTTCATAAATTTATGTTTTTCAGATGCAATACTGGAGCTTCCCCTAAGCTCTTTAATCGAATATTTAGATTTTAAATCTGCCAACGGCATTAAGATTAATAAGAAAAAATCATAAAAATAAATTTTGAAATTCTCTATTTATTTTTGAGCAAAATTCAATAAACACTCGATAACTTCCTTGCCTCTTCGGATTTTATCTTTTTCAGGACAATGCCTCCCCTCAGGATAATAAAAATATTTTCCATTAGAAATTTTATAATCTGGTTCTAAGCAAAGTCCTCTCCATGGGTCCATACCCCCGCAAACATAAATTAAAGGAACTTTGAGGTCATTCAACATAGACCGAGGAGACCATTCTAGATTTTTGGCGACTGGAGGTTCTTCACCAAATAAAGCAATTCCTTCTTCAATAAAGTCTTTATAGGACCTAGTAAAAACACCATCTGGTTTTTCGGATATTTCAAAAACTCCCGTTTCCATAGATTGTTGAAAACGCCATACCCGCCATGTATATTTACCTGTAAGTGCTTCTTCTCTGCTCAAAGTTAATTTACCGTTCGAAGTAGCATATTGCCATCCTTCTCCTTCTGCTAATTCATTATCAATTCTATGAATTCTTTCAAGTAATTCTTCAGTCGAAAGTGTAATAACTAAATTTTCAAATGACTTTTGAACTCTTTTTAATTCTTCTCTTTGAGCCAATCCATGGCATGCCGCAATCAAGAATTCTCTTTCGAACCAATTCTGATCGAAAAATTCCTTAGGTTCAAGATTCTTGATATGTTGGACAAATCCTTGATATAATTTTTCCCCAAAATTGATTCTCATCTGATGATCATAAGTGTCCATCATAAAAGGCCAATCTATAACCCCACTGGATGATAATATGACGTTAACATCTTTTGGATATTTCGCTGCAAAATTTACAACTAGTCCGCCTCCATAACTATAGCCTGCTCCTATCCATGGGCCTGAAAATTCCTCCTTTAAAGTATTAATGACATGATGATAATCAGCAAGCGTTTGATCTATTCGTACATATGATGGGATGGATTGATCTCTTTCATTTGATAGGCTCTGACCATATCCTCTATGTTCTGCTTGGATATAAATGAGATCATCTCGATTTCCATATGCCTCATAAAGTAAAATGAGCTTCTCTTCATCTAACATTTGTTCATTCCCTAAGTGAAAAAATATAGGTGAATGTCTTGGAGTATTTTCCGGGATTAGGATATCAATATGCTGGGTAAAATTTGGACCATTCGGATCGTTATGATCTACGGGTTGAGATAAAGTTCTATGTATTATTTCATAACTTCTATTATTATCTGTCATTTCTATTTCGTTTAATTTTTAATTTTAGTTTTCCACGATTATTTATATTTGTATTATAACTTCATCTAATTCTTCTGGAGCTTTAGTTAATTTTAAATAACCATCTTCAGTTATTAAAACCGTATCAGAATGACGAAAACCTCCCACCCCTGGAATATAAATTCCTGGTTCAACACTTACTAGCATATTTGGTTCAAGTTTATGATCATAACCTTCTGCGATATAGGGTGCTTCATGCCCAGTTATTCCTAATCCATGACCAGTACGATGAAGAATATTTTTTCCATAACCTTGATCTGTAATAAATTTTTTCACTTTTTTATCTATTTCGCTCATAATTGTACCTGGTTTTAATAAATCATAGACCATTTCTCTTGCTTTTATCATTACATTAAAAGGCTTCTTTGCTTTTTCAGGTATATCCCCTAAAAAAAACGATCTTTCAATCTCCACCCCATATCCATCAACTTGTGCTTGAACTATAGAAACATTAGGACCTCCCTCTTCAATTTCATCAAAAATGTGAGGAACTAAATGGGGATCATGGGAAATTGAAGGGGGCCATACTACTCCCATTGTTGATACTACTCTAAAATTAGCATTTGGAATATCTTGAACAATTTTTGAAGTCATAGCATTCGTTACTTCTCGGTATAAAGCAAAAATAAGCACTTTTGGACGACAAGTTTTAAGCAGTACCTTGTGTCCCTTATTTACTACTCTACATGCATGTACGGTTCTTCCAATTTCATAATCAGTTTTTATTAGACGTATTTCTTCAATTATATCAGATACAACTTTATTTCCAGGAGTTTTATTAGCTATTCCCATCGGCATTGTTGATTCAATACCTACTTTAGAATCAGTTGCAATAATTTTCTGGTAGTGATCGAACCAATTCTCTCCCTTTTGAGCTGGAAACTCATAATAAGAAACGATATCATAGTCGATTCTGGCTCTCTGTTCAAAATGACCCCTTTCTAGAAGTGGGATTAACATTTTAGGAAGACCATCTTTTGGTATTATCAAAAGAAATGGTCTCTCATGCACATAAAATGCAAAGTTTGTAAGATAATAAATATTGACTGGATCGAAAGAAACATAATAATCCAGACCTTGTTGGGCCATTAAATTTCTCACTTTATCTATACGATTAGTTAATTCCTCTTTACTTGGAGGATCAGTAATAGCTTTTGGTTTATTACTCATTCTTATAACCTTAAGGACTTATAATTTTTATATTAATAGTAAGAGTTTTTTTAAATATTTAAGTTCATAAATTATAAAAAATACTTAAAAAATATCAAATTAAAATTGGATTTCTCTATTTTGTAAAACTAATAAATTTTCAAGTAGTTTTAAAGGCATCTTTCCTTAATTTTAAAATAAAACAGATTTAAATATATGAAAAATGGCTGAAATGGAGCTAAATTAGAATGATTAAACCAGATGAGTTATTATACTTTTTAAAAAATCGGAGAAGTATAAGAAATTTTCAAGATAAAATGATTTCTGAAGATCATATTAAAATGATATTAGAAGCGGGAAGATGGACTCCAAGTGCTTCAAATAGACAACCCTGGGAGTTTATTATAATTAAAAATCAAGATATTTTGAAAAAAATCTCTAAAACGGGAATTTATGGAGCACCTCTTAGAAAAGCCCCTATGGGAATTGCAATCGTGGGAAAAAAACTTGAAAATCCAAATTGGTATATCCAAGACACTTCCTTAGCGTCCATGAATATGATGTTAATGGCTTGGGCTTTGAATATTGGAATGTGTTGGATTGGCAGTATGGATAGAGAATATGCTAAAGAGTTATTGGAGCTTGGAAAAGATGACTTTCTTTTAACAATTTTAGCGACGGGATACATTAAGGGGAAAATCCCTAAGCCCACTTTAAGAAAAGATTTAGACGAAATTTCAAAAGAATTCAGATAATTTAAAATTTATAATCTTGTAAGATTGAAAAATTAAATAAAAGAATTTATCCCTCCTTCTTTAAAAGATTTGATAATAAAATTTCTCCAATTTTGTGAAAAATAAACATTACATTTTCCCCCGTTAAGGCTGAAGTTTCTATATATCTTAGATTCAATTTATTTGCTAATAATTCCGCATCTTCTTTTTTTACCGTCCTTTCATTCTTTAAATCCTTTTTATTTCCTAATAAAAATCCAATATACTTATTTCCTCTATTTAAAGTTTTTTCGACATCTTTATGCCAGTCATTTAAATTATCAAACGATTTCTGTTTCGTTAAATCAAAAACCAAAACAATTCCCTCAGCTCCTCTATAAAAATTTTTTCTTGTAGTTTGGAATTTACTCTGCCCCGCAATATCCCAAATTATAACTTTAATTTTAGAATGATCGACACGAATGTTTTTATCAGTTATATTAACACCAAGAGTGGGAATATAGGTCCTCAAAAATGCTTTATTTGTAAATCTTAATGTAATAGACGTCTTTCCAACTTCAGGGTCGCCGACAATAATAATCTTAAAGGAATAATCTGTGGGATCATATAGATCTGAAGTGTCTTCTGGAAATTCCTCCGATTTTTGCTCAGATAATTCTTGATTTTTTAAATCTTCAAGTACCACTTTAGTCTGTAAGAGTAAATCTTTTAAAAATTCATCAACTGAATGTGTTTGCGCCTTATCGATTTCTATATTAGTAATTTTTTGTGAAAATTTACCTAATAACGACTCAAAAATCTCAATATATTTATAAAAAATGAGATCATCTACTTCCTTAAATAGTACTATTAAAGCTGCCTGTCTAAGTCCACCTTTTTTAGTTTCATCCATCCATTCAAAATATCTAATTAATCCCTTTAAATTAATCGATGGAAAGGGGATTATTAACGAAGATTTTGGTATTATCCTATTATCGCTTAATAACAGAGAAAAACATTTATTACTGATTAAATTTTTAGTAGCTTCATTTAGTACTTGAGGAATATCTTTAGTTGGATACGTCTCATCGATACTTTCAAAGTTTATATATAAAATACTATGTATCAGGTCATTTTCCATAATTATCACTAATTTAAATAAATCTTAAAAGTATTTTAGAATTTACATAAATTTTCTTTTTTTTCTATTTGAATTATTAAAATGCTAAAATGTATGAATAGTAAATAAGATATGATTATTTAAACTCTAATTATTAAATTTTTCACCTAAAGTATTTAAACAACTATCTTCACTACTCAATTAATATCAATATTTTTCTAATAATTTCTAATAAGGGATGAATTTACGATATGGCACTACAAACAATTGAAATTTTGAATGGTATATTTAGTTTAATATGTGTTATTATTTCTACAATAATTGGATTATTAATCGCTTCGAAATTTTTTAAGCATAAACAAAAAACATTCTTATTTGTAGGTATAAGCTGGATTGGATTGTTTTCTCCTTGGTGGCCTTCGACAATATCTTTCTTATTAGCAATAACCACTGGAAACGGACTTAGCCTAACCGCATATTTTTTAATAGGAAATATCGCAGCACCTGTTATATTATTGATTTGGATGACAGCATTCACAGAACTCGAATATAAAAAACAACAGAAAAAAATCCTGATGATATATGCTATTATTGGAGTCTTATTTGAGATTTTTTTCATCTATTATCTCTTAACTGATCCTAGTAGTTTAGGTGAGCTATCGGGTTATCTTGATGTAACATATAGGGGGATTGTACTTTATTTTGCTATTTTTATCGTTTTAACAATGCTAATTACAGGAGTATTATTTGGGAGAGAATCTCTGAGATCAGATAATCCTGAAATAAAACTAAAAGGACACTTTCTTATTGCTGCCTTTATATCATGGTGTGTTGGAGCTTTATTGGATGCTGCCTTACCATTAAATACGATAACACTCACGATTGCAAGATTGATCTTGATTTCAAGCGCAATTGAATTTTATTTCGGATTTATTTTACCTGATTATATTAAAAAAATCTTTCTAAAATAAGAATTAATATTTTCTTTTTTTTTTTCAATCATTTGAGAAATTAAGAGAATTTGATTCTATCATACCATAATGCTTATAACACACTATTATATTTGCCCAAAAAAAGCAAATAAAAAAATAATCGGAAATTTATTTACTTCCCTTAGTTTAACTAATAATCATTTTTGAAATGCGATAAATAATTCAATTCTCAATATTCATAATCATAGGGGTCATAACCTGAATCACTATCTATATCTTCATTCCATTCATCTTCATAATCTCCATCATTATCCCAATCTGCATCATCATAATCTTCCCAGTCATCGTCATCATCCCAATCATCATCTTCTTTAAGTTTTTTCTTTGGCCCCTCAAGATGAGTTTTTACTATAACTATATCACCTTATTCAAATCTATAATTTGTTATTAATTAATGCGTGTTATCAATTAGATAATACAATAAATATTATATTTAAATATTTGCATTCTGGTTAAGTACTTCTATGAAATTCTCTCCGTAATAATATAATGAATGTTTGAATGATAATTATGAATAATTATTTTAACAGTCCAGATCAAAAGGATTCGATTATTATAATAATTAAATTAATTTAGATAAGATATTATTCATATGAATAAAAAATAACAAATAATTAGAGAAAAAAAGTTAAATCATAATTAAACTATAAAAACCGCAGCAGCTAGAACAGTAAGCCACTCTCCCTCTTCTTTAACCGTTGCGGATTCAGTAATATTTTTAGTCTCGACGATTTTACCATCCATTTTATAAATTTCTTTTTTCTCATCATAGTTTGCTTGTGGATCAAAATCAACCCCTAAAGTAGTAGCAAGCATTTCTGCTGCTAAATCTTCCGCAAAATCCCCAGCATTTTCAGGTTTTACACCAAATGCATGATGTTCACTTAAATAACCATAAGCTCTTTGGTCTGCAGGTTTAGCAACTCCAATAGATGAAGCAATTAATCGATTATATTCATTACTAGAAACATAACTCATAACTGCAAATACAATTTGTCCAGGACGAAGTTGAGCAAACCCGTCATCTTTAGGAATTTCAATACAATAGGGTGGTAAGATTGAAGATACTGAAACCAAGTTATACTTTTCTATGCTCGCATCACGTAAAGCCTGTTCGAAAGAGCCTAATTTTGATTGATGATAGCCTTTACCTTTAGTAAAGAATACTGCTTTTGGGACTAGTGACATAATTCGGTAATTTATAAGTTAATTGATATTAATAATATAAATAAAATTATTAATATTTAAAGTATTTTACTATATAACGAACATAATGAGAATTATCGCAATAATATTATTATAGTGCTGAAAGGCGAGAATTATATACGATCTCTTTTAGATTGTTTTGAAATATATTACCATCATGTGAGATAGATCCGCCTAATCCTTTCTATTACAATTCATAGCCATATAATGAAGGTAGTTTAACATTTGGCTTGGAAAAACGTTTTTCTTGCTTAACTATAGTATTATTGACAGTTTATAAATTCTTAACTCCTTTAAATTGACATCTCTGTATATATGGTGAATTTACTGATTTAGTTCTGTGAAATTTTGTAAAAAAGCTGCTCAAAATAGTAGATATAATAAACTTTTTTTTAAGAAAAACTTATTTAGTATAACTTGAACTATAGACTACAACTATCTCATTCATTAAAATATTTTTAAACCAAAAAATATAATACGAATAACAACTATAGATGATAAGGAGTATAATATTATGGGACTACATCATAAGAAAGAAGACTATTTATTAAAAAAAGTTCAACCCTTTGATGTAAAAAAAGTCAAAAACATAGATGATCTTTTATCTGCTCTTAGATATTGTGGATTTCAAGGTCGCAATTTAGGACAAGCCTTAGATATTTTGGAAAAAATGGTCAGTAATCCTGATTGTTTAACCATTTTAACTTTAAGTGGTGCAATGGTTCCAGCTGGGATGGGAGATCTGATATGTGTCTTGTTAGAGAATAAATTGATAGACGCATTAGTTACCACTGGAGCGAATGTTATACATGATATTGTTGATATTTTTGCCGATAAAGGGCACTATATAGGGAGCCCTTTTGTGGATGATAATGAATTATTCGAATATCGTATAAATAGAATATATGATGTATTTCTTCCTGAAGAAAATTACCAATCAGCAGAAGAGGCATTATTTAAAATAATTCAAGAAACATTTAAATCCAAAACTATACACTTAACCCCCTCAGAATTTTTAAAAATTCTTGGAGATAAAATAAAAAAAAGAAGTATTATATCGATTGCCGCTGAAAACAAGATCCCAATTTATGTTCCCGCTTTTTCTGATTCTGAATTAGCCCTAAATCTTATAAAATATTCAAAAAGAGAAGGATATAATTTTCAATTTGATATTCTTAAGGATGTATTAGATTTTGGAGAATTAATAAAAAAATCTAAAAAATACGGGACTATCGTAATCGGAGGCGGAGTTCCAAGGAACTGGGCGCAACAAATTTTTCCATTACTTGACCAGATTGATAATATCGAAACAATGGGTTACAATTATTCTGTCAGGATCCATACGGCTACTGAATATGATGGGGGACTTTCTGGGTGTACTATATCTGAATCTAAATCATGGGGGAAATATTCTTTAGATTCCAATTATGTTAGCGTTTGGTGCGATGCAACCATAGCACTTCCTATTTTAGTTACGGGCTTATTACAGCGACTAAAACTCATATAATTTGCTATAATATTAATTAAAAAATGCAAGAATTGCAGAAAATATTGTGTTTGGTGGAAAACTCTTATAAGATTTTTCGTCCATATAAAACTAAGCTAGCCCCTGGTAAATAGAACGGGAATTTTTCTTCTAAACGTGCTAAAAATTTAAATAAAGAGATAAGTCTTTTAGTTGGTTTTAGTGTATCAAGATAAGTACAGGGAATCAAGTTTGTAATAAAATGAATTGAATATTTTTTCTCCACTTTCAAACCATATTTCATTAATTTCCTTTTCAACGAATACCTTGTGAATAATTGCAGTTTCATGTTCACGGGGTTATCTGATTCACCGAAGGGGAAAGTAATCCATAGATTACTTGTATACTTTTTAGTTAAAAATTTTATCGTTTCTTTAAATTTGTTATTAAAATGGAATTTACCATGAACTAGTGAGTCTAAAATATGCCAGATTATATTAAAATTCCATTTGTTTTCTACTTCTATTAAAAATGTTCCTCCTTTTTTT
>SDNV01000110.1 GCA_004524515.1 Promethearchaeota archaeon | reverse complement strand
TCGATTACTTCATCTCCTTCCCGTAGTTCCGCTCCTTTAACTCCCATGGTGTTTCTTCCTAATTCTCTTAATTCTGACTCATCAAATCGAATAGCATATCCCAATTTGGTAGCAATAAAAATATCTTGAAGTTCATTTGAAATCTTTTTAACACTAACTAATTCATCATCAGGTCTTATTTTTTGAGCTCGTAATCCGTTTTTCTTAATTTTGGAAAATAATCTCAAGCTACATTTTTTAATAATTCCATTTTTTGTCGTCATTATCAACATTTCACTCGTGTTAAAGTTATTAATAGGAATCATATCTGCTATTTTTTCGTCTTCTTGTAGAGCCAACAGATTAATAATGGGTTTTCCTTTTGCAGATCTTTTCTGTAATGGAATTTCAAATGCTTTCATTGAATAGGCTCGTCCTTTAGACATAAAAAATAAGATGGTATCATGAGTGGAACAAACAAACAAGTCCGCTATAAAATCTTCTTCCCCTACAGTTATGCCCTTTTTACCCCGCCCCCCTCGCTTTTGAGTTCTGTATTCTTCTAATGACATTCTTTTTATATAGTGGTTTTCAGTTAAAATGACGATAGTGGGTTCTTTTTTAATTAAATCTTTTTCTTCAATATTTTCAATTTTTCTTGGCTCTTCAGAAATTTCAGTGCGTCTTTTATCTCCATACTTTTTACTTAATTCAGTTAACTCCGTTTTAATGATTTCTAACCGTTCTTGCTTGCTTTTTAAAATTCTTTCATATTCTTTTATTTGTTCATTTAATTCTTTTTGTTCATCCTTAAGTTTTTGTTGCTCTAAACTAGTTAATCTCGATAGAGGCATATTTAAAATTGCTTTCACTTGAATTTCAGAAATCTCGTAAGTATCCATTAATTTAATTTTAGCTTCATCAGTGTCTTTTGCATTTTTTATAATTTTAACTACATCATCGATATTATTCAACGCAATAATTAGCCCTTCTACTTTATGAAGCCTATCTTGGGATTTTAAAAGAGTGAATTGAGTCCGTTTATAGACAACATCAAGTCGATGGTTAATATATTCTTCAATTAATTCCTTGAGGTTTAAAATTTTAGGCTGCTTTCCATTGTTTATTAAAACTAGATTAGTAGTGGGAAAGCTGGTTAATAGTCTAGTTCGAGTAAATAAGATATTTTTTAATATAACAGGTTGAGCATTCTTTTTCAATTCTAACACAATGCGCATCCCTTTCCTGTCAGATTCATCCCTCAAATCTTTAATATCCTTTAGAACTCCATCTTTAATAAGTTTAGCAATAGATTCTATCAGATCAGTTTTGTTTACTAAATAAGGAATTTCAGTTATTACTAAATTAGTGGAGTTTCCTTTTATTTCAACTTCAGTCCTACCTTGAATCGTAATAGTACCTTGTCCAGTTGAATATGCATTATAAATTCCACTCTGACTGGTGATAATTCCTCCGGTAGGAAAATCTGGTCCTTTTATTATCTCAATTAGTTCTTCTATTGAGACATCAGGATTATCGATGGTAGCGATAATTCCAGTACATATTTCAATTAAATTGTGAGGAGGCATTGAAGTGGCCATACCTACGGCTATTCCCTTTGTTCCATTTAATAGCATATTGGGAAGTTTACTAGGCAAATATCTTGGTTCTGATGTACTATCGTCGAAATTAGGTTGAAACTCTACAGTATCTTTATCTAGATCTTCAATTAATTCATTGGCTATTTGAGAGAGTCGAGCTTCAGTATAACGATAAGCTGCGGGAGGATCTCCATCAATAGACCCAAAATTACCTTGAGGATCAATTAAAGGATATCTTAAGGAAAAATCCTGAGCCATCCTTACAAGAGCATTATAAACAGAAGAATCACCGTGAGGATGATAATTTCCTAAACAATTATGTACAATCATTCCATTTGCAATGAATTGATGATCATCTTTTACTTGAATATCATACGTTCTTTTGGGATTTATTTTCCTTAATTCTTTTATTTTTATAAAGGATAGATTATGTTTAATTATATTATTGATAATATCTAAATAAGCGGAACCAATTACTTCCATTTTTTCTTTTATGTTTAAGATTTCTAAAGTTGATTTGTAAATTCTTATGTTATCCTTTAGATTTTTTGAATATCTTAATTTTGTTCCATCAGGATATTTAATTCCTAAACGTACTTTTTTTCCATATTTATCAAGATACCATCCGCCACCTAAATGTTTTTCAGAAAATTCTTCAAAAATATATTTTCCTATATAGGGAATTTCCTCATACTTTGAAGCTGTATACCTTCTTTGTTTTATTAAGTTCTTTAGCTTTTTAGGATTGAATATTTTTATTTTGTCTCTTATATTAAAAAAATCAATTCCAGCAACTTCTAATGAAAAAACGTCATAATTAGCTTTTATTAATTTTCCTTTAAGATAATGACTTTTAACTTTATTTAAATACAAACTTGAATTAATTCCGATACTAAAGAGTATTACTTGAATTTCTCTTATAAATTTCTCAGAAATAGTATTTATATTTAAAATACTTCGATTTCTATGGATGTGACCATCCCCTTCTAAAAATCCACTGAAAAATGCAAGGATAATGTTCTTAGGTGAATTATAAACATAAGAGGGAATTATAATGTTATGAGAATATTTATCTTCCAAATTAAAAAGAGTTATTAGTTTTTTATTTAGCTCATGATTATTAATTCGAATATAATATATTCCACTTTTTCTTTGAAGTATATTTTCTTGTTGATTAAATTTATTGATTAAAATGGCTTGTATTTTTTCCATGACTTTTAAGCTTTCTGAAGAAATAGCTATACGATGATACCCCCTTTTATTATCTCTATCTATCCATCCATCAGCCAAAAATATTCCAATAAAATATGCTAATTCTTCATCAAAATAAAGATCTCCAATTTGTATAAGTTTGTTTAGTGAGCTATGTTTTGATCTACATACAATATAATCCCCAATTTTTAATTCTTCTGGTGTTTTCCAAACAAATTTTAGTTCTGAAGTGAAAATTTTAAATTTTTGACCTTTAGTGCAAATATTTTGAAGCCCATTCTCTAGTTCAATTTGATATAATTTGTTTTCAGGCATCTCATACATTTGAGTAACTTCTTTTATACCATTATGAGTATGGACTTTATCTCCTACTGAAACTGTTTCAATTGTTTTAAATCCATTAATTGTATTGATTAAAGTCCCTTCAATAAAACATTCTCCAACAATTTTAGCACATTTTACGTGTGAACTTGTATAATACCAATTATTATCAGCCATAGCATAAATTATTCGTCGATGAACTGGTTTTAAACCATCTCTAACATCTGGAATCGCTCTACCAATAACAACAGACATAGCATAATCAATATAGCTACTTTTCATTTCGTCTTTCAATAAAATATCTTGGATTTTTTCTACTGTCATTTAAAAGGACCTCTTATTTCTTTTTTTTTAAAAAAAGGGAAATTATATATCTAATAAATTTACTTCATTATAATTTTGAATAATAAATTTTTTGCGGGATTTAACTTCTTTACCCATTAATTTACTAAAAATAAGGTCATTCTCCAAATAATCTTCATAGGTGATTTTCTTTAAAACTCGAGTTTCGCGATTCATTGTAGTTTCATAGAGCTCATCGGGATTCATCTCCCCCAAACCTTTATATCTTTGAACTTTAATAGAATCAGTTTTAGTTAAAGAATATTTATCCTTTAATTCTTCAAATATCTTTTCCTTTTCCTTGTCAGTATATACATAATATTTTGATTTCTTATATTGGACCTTATAAAGAGGAGGCACTGCTACATATAGATGCTCTTCATCAATAAGTGGTCGCATATAACGAAAGAAAAAGGTTAATAATAGGGTTTTAATATGATGACCATCTGCATCAGCATCACAAAAAATTATGACTTTATTATATCTTAAGTTTTCTAAATTGAATTCTTCATCAGTATCCCCATTTTCATTATTTTGACCTGGAGCACTTAGTTCATCATCCTGATCTGAAGAACCATTCACATCATTTAATCCTTGAACTCCAATTCCTATGGCTTTTATAACTGCCAAAATTTCATTATTCTGTAATATTTTATCAATACGGGCTTTTTCAACATTCAGAATCTTTCCTCTGAGAGGGAGTATCGCTTGATAACTTCGATCTCTTCCTTGTTTTGCTGATCCTCCTGCAGAATCTCCTTCCACAATGAATAACTCACATTCTTCTGGGTTACTTGATGAGCAATCCGCAAGCTTACCAGGCATTCTAGCGTTATCCAGCTCTGATTTTCTGCGTATTAAGGACCTAGCTTTCTGGGCAGCTTCTCTAGCCGTTTTAGCATTGATTGTTTTTAAAACAATTTTTTTTGCAGTTTGAGGATTTTCCTCTAAAAATTGATAAAATTTATCCGTAACTATTTGACTTACAATTTGACGTATTTCAGGATTTCCCAACTTAATTTTGGTTTGACTTTCAAATTGAGGATCCGGTAATTTGACTGAAATTACTGCAGACAATCCCTCTCGTGTATCACTTCCACTTAAAATATGATCTTTATACTTTTTTTCCATGTTTTTTTCGATGTAAGAATTTATCGTTCTTGTAAGAGCAGACTTAAATCCAGTGAGATGCGTCCCTCCTTCAATGGTATTTATAGTATTAGCGTAAGTAAGAATATTTGTTTGATATCCTTGGTTATATTGTACAGCCAATTCTAAATTGACTTTATCTTCATCTTCAATGGTGGATTCTTCGTTTAAATAAATTATATCGTTATGTAGAGGTTTTTTATCTTTATTTAGAAATGAAATGAATTCTTTTAATCCATCCTTGTAATGAAATTCATCTTCTTCTTCTGTGTTTTCATCATAGATTTCAAATTTAGCCTGAGGTGTTAAAAATGCGAGTTCTCTCATTCTTGAAGCAATTGTAAAGAAATTAAAAATACCCTCTTCTTCATTAAAATCAAAAATTTCGCCATCTGGATAAAAAATAATACTTGTACCGGTTTTATTATCATTGGTTTTTGTTATTTCCGGTTCAGAAACTTTTATTCCTCGAGAAAATTTTTGAGTATAATGCACTCCATCTCGATCTATCTCAACTGTTAACCATTCTGTTAACGCATTTACGACTGAAAGACCAACACCATGCAAACCACCCGAAATTTTATAACTTTTATGATCAAATTTACCACCACTGTGTAAATATTCTAATATTACTTCAACTGCCGGTTTATTAAATTCAGGATGCAGATCTATCGGGATTCCTCGTCCATTATCAGAAATCTGAACGGAATTATCGGTTTTGAACACGACACTTATTTCATTTGCGAAGCCAGCAATCGCTTCGTCAACACAATTATCTAGTACTTCGAAAATAAGATGATGCAAACCCTTCTTTCCCGTATCACCTATATACATTGCGGGACGTTTACGAACGCCCTCAAGTCCTTTCAAAACCTGGATTTTTTGGGCATCGTAATGATTTTCAGAAGGATTATATGACATACGAATACTATTGTTAAATATTCTTCTTTGTAAAAGTAAAATATTTCAATTTAAAACCGAAATTTTTACAAGTTACCTATATAATATATAAGTTTTACGCATTTATTAATCTATGTACAATTTTATAGTGGTTAAGATAATTAAATCCTTACGATTTTGTTCCAAAATTATAAATACATATATTAGATTAATTGATGCTGAGTAATTATTAACATTTTTTAAAATCTTTTTATTTCAATCCATTAAATTAGAAATAAAAAATTTAAAAAATGAGAGTGTTCTATTTGTTTTCTCTTAAAGTCTCAGCCATTTTTATTATTTCAATCAATTCCTTATTCACATCATGGGTTCTTACTAGGTGAGCCCCATTATAAACTGCAATTGCAGTTGCAGAAAGCGTACCATAATATCTATGTTCGGGTTCAGGGATATTTAATATTGAACCAATAAAAGATTTTCTTGATAATGCCACCAATATCGGTCTATTTAAATTTCTAAGCTGATTTAAATTGCTAATTATCTTCAAATCATATGTATATGTCTTTTGTTCGACCCAATGCCCAATACCTGGATCCAAAATTATATTATTTACGTTAAATCCTTTAGATTCAAGCCTCGTAATGGTTTTTTGGAATTCATTTATAATATCTTTTATGTGTAATAAATCTCCGGGAACCTGTTTTGATGCCATTAAAATTATAGGTATTTCTTCTTCAATGACGAAGTTTTCTAATGAGGGATCAGTTTTTAGACAACTCACATCATTGATAATTATTTTTTTGTTGAAATCTGAAGCTATATCGAAAGTAGATTTAGCTACTTCTCTATATTGAGTATCAACTGAAATAATTATGTTTTCAGGAATTTTTTTACATAAATTTTTCATTGCTGGAACAATACGCTTTACTTCTTCTTCAATAGAAATTTTTTCAGACCATGGTGCCGTCGATCTTGCCCCTAAATCTAGCATCTTAGCACCATTTTTTATCATCTCTAAAGCGGCGTGTTCGAGTGTGGAAATATCTTCATAAAAAGACCCTTTGTAGAAAGATTCAGGGCTTAAATTTAATACCCCCATTATGATTGTAGGATGGTTATCCCCAATTTCTAAGAAATCGAAAAATTTAGAGTAAATCGTATCGAATTCCATAAAAGGAAAAACAAAATATATCAAATAAGTTTAATTCTTTTTATGCAATATGCATCTTTTTTCCATCAAACTTCCTTTAATTAAAAAAAATGACCCTCTTCTAGATATTATTATAAAGAACATAAAAGATAGAGGAGAATCTCTAAAAGAGGGAGATATAGTTGTCATTTCAGAAAAAGTAATCGCAACCTCACAAGGACGAATTATAAATTTAGATGAAATTGCTAATGTCTCGCAAAAAGCAAAAAAAATGGCAAAAGAATATGCGATGGACGAGCGATTCGTAGAATTAATACTACAAGAGGCTTCGATGATATTAGGAGGTTTGCCCGGAGGTCATGTTATTTTAGCCAGGGTTAATGATTTTTTGATTGCTAATGCGGGAATTGATCAATCGAATGCAGGACCGAATAATTTAGTTCTTTTACCGAAAAATCTGAAGGAAACTGTTTGGAATTATTGGAAAAAATTTAGAGATGAATTTAATTTAAAAAATCTTGGAGTTATTTTTGCAGATTCTAGGGTTCAACCCCTTAGAAAGGGCACAATTGGAATAGCTATAGCAACTGCTGGTTTCGAACCCATTGAAGATTTAAGGGGTAAGCCAGATTTATATAAACGTCCTTTACAAATTACAATGCGAGCGATTGCGGATGATCTCACAAGTGCAGCGCAATTTTTATTAAATGAAGCAGATCAACAAACCCCTGTAGTTATAATCAGAGGGGTGGAAGTAGTATTTACAGATAATCCTCAAATGACCACAGAAATTTCCATGGAAGAAGATTTATATATGAACATTTTTTCAAGCTATCTACTCAAAAAGAAAGAAGATAATTAAGGAATTAAGTAGTGAGATTTTTTAGCTATTATTAATTTACCCTTGTAAATTATTCCCTTTTTTTCAGATAAAGAATTATCAATAAAAGGAGTTTTCTTATGGGATTATATGATGATTTAATAAAGTGGAAAAGTCATATTTATGATGATTTTTTAATAAATCCGAAAATAGTAAAGCTCTCTATTATTTCTTCTCTAATTACTTTTTTCTCTGCGATTTTAATAGGATATATTGTAGCACAATTTGACCCCGATGGCTATAACATAGTTGATAACTATATAAGTGATATGGGTTCCTTTAATCACACTCCCCTGCCTTATTTTTTAGATTATGGGGCAATGATCACATCCATCTTAGTGATCCCTGCTATTTTTTACATGGAACATCGCCTTGCGCCAAATCCGCTTGAATCTGGCAATTTTTCTAGAATGAGATATCGTTTAAGCAGTTTAGGATCTTTTTCAATGTTCGTTGGATTTTTTGGATTTTTCATGGTCGGAGTATTTTCTGAGGATAGAACCACATCATTGGGATTACATTTCCTTTTTTCCCATGTAGTCTTCGGTGGAGTAGTATTTTCTAGTTTGTTTTATGGATTATTAATTTTGTTTTATAAAACAGAGATTCCAAAATTATTAGGATTATATATGGTTGTGGGTCCTTTTATGAGTGCTGTATTAATGATACTATACTTCTCCCCATTTTTCGAATGGATAATGCTATTTTCGCTAATAATATGGATACTTCCAGTATTTTATATATTTTTAAAAAATTTAAATTTGAGTCAAACATAATTTAGTTTTAGTTTAAAATAAATCTAAATCAATTTTTTTTCTTAATTTTTAGAGAGATGGAAAAATAATTAGCGAAAAATTAGAAAATTTATCTAATATTTAAGTGAATTTTTTTAGAAATGATTAATTAAACAAGATTGACTAATTTCTTAATAATTTTTTAATACATATTGACTTAATTGGTTAGATTTCGATGAAGATCTATGAAAACATGGGATATGAGTTAATTGAGAAGATTAAAAGCAGAGAATTATCAATTAATGAGGTTGTGGAATCATGCTTTGAAAGGATTGATGAAACAGAACCTTTATTGCATTCATTTGTTCATTTGACTAAAGAAAAATCTCTTAAAAAAGCAAAAAAGCTAGATGCAGATTTAGCGAAAGGTAAATCCATTGGAAAACTTTACGGGTTACCCCTCGCAAATAAAGATCTTATTTGCATTAAAGATGTACCTACTACATGTTGTTCAGAAATATTAAAGGGGTATTATCCTCCTTATAATGCCACCGTAATTGAACGTTTAATCGAGGAGGCAGAGGCAATTCATATAGGA
>SDNV01000109.1 GCA_004524515.1 Promethearchaeota archaeon | reverse complement strand
TGTTTTCTTTCTTCCTCAGTTCTTGGCAATGCTGACTTGAATTCTGAAATAAATGCATTATACTCCATTTTAGCTTTATCTATGAATTCAACTTCTCCCTCCTTAATCTTGAGTGAAGTCTTCGCTAGTTTTACTTTTTTCTTGACGGTCTGGTCTATATGGGCCTCGGTTTGAGCAATGATTTCCGAGATTTTCCCTAATTTCTGCTTTACCCCATATTTTTTATCTTCAGTAACATACTTATTTAAAGCTCTATCTAATGACTTCTCTTTTTGTTTCTTTTTTTTTCTAGTTTTAAATCTACCAAAATAATTTCCATAACGAAAACATACTAAAATAATTAATAATATGAGAATTATTCCTATGATTAAAGTAATAATGTAGATTATCATCTTTAATTTAATTCAGTGTTATTCCTTCTTTACTATTTTAATAATTAAGTTAAAATTATAATAATTTTATCTTTATTTATGATTTTACCTTTGAAATCCTACAAAATTAAATTAGAAATCTAAAATTTAATTGTAATTAAATACTTATTAAATTATAATTATAATTATGAAAACTAACTGCTAATTGAGAAAAAATGAAATTTCAAGAGAAAATTATTAAAGATGACATCTTAGAGAAAATGTCGCTCGAAAATGTCTTTAAGATCTTTAATGATAACATATTTCCCATGTTGAATCATGAAGAAATCGAATTTTGTCAAGAACTCCAGGATTTTTGTTTAGAATTAAATCCGAAGATAGACAAATCTCAAGATGTTTATGTTTTATTTCCTGAACTAGGAAAACGTGGATATATGCAAAGAATTAACAAATGGAAAGATTTCACCCCTTATGGTATGAAAAAAGAGATCCTATTAGCAACACACATATCACTCTTAGATCCTCAATTAGAGCTTGCTCGTCTGGCCAGCGGAATTTTATGCGGGAATCCCACATTTCACTATTTTCATTATGGAGGGCAGAGTGATGCAATAGCGAAAGCTCAAGATGATTTAATGTCTGGCCAGAAAGTAGGATGTATAGGGATAACGGAGCCAGAAAGAGGGAGCGATGCAGTAAACATGACAATGAAATGTACGAAAGTAGATGATGGCATTATTTATAACGGAGAAAAGGTGTACACAACTAATGGTCCCAAAGCAGATTATATCTGCTGTTATGGTGTATATGATGAAGAGCATCCACGACAAACAATGGTACAATCTATGATCAAGCGAGATTTCGGGTTTGAAACGAGAAGGCTTAAAATTGCGTCAGTCCCAAGAGTACATATAGCTCATACAATAATGAATAATGTTAAAGTACCTAAAGAATATATTCTCGCGGATGATGGAGATGGCTATGTAAGATTATTTGAAGGATTAGTCCCAGAACGACTTGGAATTATGGGAAGTGGTATTGGAATATGCTGGGGGGGTTTAATTTATGGAATTATTTATACCAATTTACGTAAACAATTTGGTCAAGAAGTAATCAAATTTGAAGGTGTTGGATTTGGGTTAGGAGAACTTTTATCAAGTACCACTGCGGCAACATCATTAGCGTTATCAGCAGCAACAATATATGATGAAAAGATCTTATTTGCTGAAAAACCAAGCAGAGAGGCAGAGAAATGGGTTGCGGGAGTCTCATCTCAAGGTAAGTTTTATGTATCAAAGCTCACTCATCAAATTTGTTATGATGTACAGCAGCATATGGGAGGAATAAGTGTAACTGATAATACCCCACTGGATGAATTTATGGATACCTCAAAAATAGAAGAAGTAATTGGTGGAGCGCGAAACATTCAATTATTTATTATTCAGAATTTATTGAGAAGATATAAAAATATTCTCTAAATTTTTTTCTTTTTTTAAGTTAAATGAAATTTTTAGAGTTCATTAATTTTTTTCTGAGGAGATTTCATCTTTTTTCCAAATAAAATCTCTTTATTTTTATGAACAAATTTCCAACCAATTCCATTGATTTCCTTTAGCGGTCCTTCAATACCTTTCGGATTACCCGTTCTTGTATAAATTATTTCTGTATTTTTAATGGCTTTTATTACACTAAAAGGAGTTTTAAATTTTTCAATTAGAACCTTAGCTTTTTTTGGGCCAATATCTACGAGACCTTCAATAATAAACGCTCTCCTGTCCTCTATTGACATTTCTTTAGGTGCCCGTCTCGAAAAGAGAGGCATATCATCTTTGACCTGCTCTCTATAAGCGATTCTCTCAATAACAATTGCGGTGTCTTCTAAATTTCTAGTTGGTATAATAGAAATGCCCAATTTATAAGAAATAAATGAGAGTGCTCCGTATATTGAAGATAATCTCATTCCAGTATTTTCAAACACCTGATCATTTAATCCCTCAAGAATAAGGATAGGATTTGGATACGTTTCTTTTAGTCTTAATAATTGTTCAAATAATCGGTTATCAATTATCGAAGAAACAAAATCAAATCCTTCTTTTCGTTCAATGGCCACATCATTTGACACAACAATATCTGCAATGTCTAATTGTTTTGATTCATACTCTATATATTCTTTTTTTTTATCAAATAATTCTTTTAACTTTGTTTCTCTATGATCGACAATTACATGGAGTAATTTATTTTGCATAGCTCTATTATTATAAAATTAAAATGATTTATGTTTATAAGTATAATAAGTTATGATCATTTTAAAAAGAAAAAAATTTAACTTCTTTTAGCCGAGCTGATCGATTTTTTAAAGTTAAAAAATCGTTAATCCTCAACAATTTGAATTTTCTGGCTCGAATTTTTTTCTAAAAAAGTTGAATAAATTGGCTCAGTTTTTAAATATTTAAGAAGCTCTTCAGTTTTATATAATTTATTCTTGATTATAAGGAATGTTAGAATTCCCGCACCTGTTATTTCTGTTATTTGGACAATCGGATCCGTTAATAATGTATTAAACCACATTGGTATTGGATCATCTATTATTGTAACGTCATATGGGATAAAGGGAAAAAATAAAGGTACATCTGGCAAATCTAATACTAAATGAAATAGCATTCCAATTAAAAATGAAACGGAAATTTGGGTATTATTCTTTGTTGTAGTTTTACTTATTAAATAAAGCAATCCAAAACTTAAAAAAACAAACAAAAGCGAATGAAAATATAATCGTCCACTCCCTAATTTTAAAAGAAGAATTGTTTTGTCAACAATATCGGGAAACATCGATCCCAGAATTAAAAAAAATCGATTAAATCTATATTTCTTCTTTAATTTGGGAATTTCAGACACAAATAAAGGTACTGCGATATGAAATAACGGAAACATTTTGATCAATTAATATTAAGAATATTAAATATTAGATTAAAATAAAAAATTATGAAATAGAGTATTATGAACACTAATCCTATTTCAATGGATAATTTCAAGGATCTTCTAATTAAATAATTATAAGGCATAATTTGTTGATTTCGTTCGGGATAATATCCTAATTCTTTAAAAATCTCCATCAAATTAACCGTACCAATTCCTTGTGATATTTTTTCATAATTTAAGTTAATTTTGGCATTTTGGATCATTTCGGTTATATCTTTATACGTGAGGTTAGGATTCCATTCCTTTAGTAGCGCAATTATGCCTGCAGCCAAAGCAGCAGCATTACTAGTTCCTGAAAATTTAACTTTGAATTTATTTGACAAGGGTATCTCTATTTTTGAACTAAGTAAACAGAAATCTGGCTTCAATCTTTCATCTAAAGTAGGACCTCTTCCACTATAATATGCAACTGACATTTTTTTTGTGAGTCCTCCTACCGTTATCACTTTCTCAGCAGCAGAAGGACTTCCAATCGTGTATGATTCAGGACCAAAATTACCCGCAGGACATAATATTATAAACCCTTTTTCAACCAAAAGGTTGCATGCGATTGATAATAAATCCTTACCGTCCGAGGGATCTAATGTGGTTAATGGGATTAAAAGAATGTCCAAATGAATAGAATTTTTAAGAATCATGTCAAAAAATTCCAAAATATTTGAAAAATAATAATCTTGGTTTGAATTGGAGATGTCAAAATCTATTAATTTGGCATTTGGAGCAATACCAATCATTCTGCCTCGATGATCTAAAAATCGACTACTAATTAAATGGGCCATTAAAGTCCCATGATTTACGTCAGCTTCATTCATTCTCTCGAATTTCCCAATATTATACCCATTTTGGCTATATTTTTTTATTATATTTCCAGATATTGTCTCAAAATAAGGATTTATACCGTTATCGATAATTCCAATGATAACATTATTTCCGGAAAAGGGGATATCACATTTTCTATATTCATTAAGCCCGACAATTTCGTTTACCTTAAGCATTGAAAGGTATAGTTTTTGATCTTCTTCTATTCTGTTAATAAGTTCATCATTTTGGAAGTTTTGAATTTGATTCTTTCTCAATTTTATTAGAATTGAAGGGATAATATTAAATTTTTTTATGATATTAAGCTGTTGGTGTTTTAATATAAAACTTTCCCTCATTGCGGCATCTTGAAAGGAGATGAGAGCCATAAATTCTAGATCATCATCAGATTTTTGACCAAAAATCTCTAAAAATTGTCCTTTAATATTATTTTCATTTTTTTGAGCAAAGAGAGGATATATCTTCATGGAATCATACAAGTTTCTATTCAGATCAGTTAGACAAATTTATATTTTTTTAATACTTCCTCAACTTCATAGTTTTCATGGACAATTTTTGCGATTGCTGATACAATTTTGGTCGGATCCTCAGCTTGGAAAACATTTCTTCCAAAAGCGACTCCTGCTCCCCCTGCCTGAATTGAATCAAAAACTAATTGAATTAGATCAGGAATAGTATCCATTTTAGGACCTCCTGCGATTATAACAGGGATAGGAACGCTCTTTACAATGTATTTAAAACTGTCTATATCACCCGTATAATTAGATTTTACGATATCTGCACCAAGCTCTGCACCTGCTCTGACTGCAATGTTAACAACTTCGGGTTCATTTTCGTCTTTTATTTTTTTTCCGCGGGGGTACATCATTGCTAAAAGAGGCATACCCCATTCTCGGCAAGATTCTACAACTTTATGAGCATCCTGAAGCATTTGGGGTTCATCATCTGCCCCGATATTAACATGGATTGAACATGCATCTGCTCCCATCTTGAGAGCTCTCTCAACAGTACATACTAATACTTTTCGGTTAGGGTCTGGTGCTAAACTTGTTGCTCCTGAGAGATGGATAATTAATCCAATATCTTTCCCATATTCTCTATGACCTGCTCCAACCATTCCAGAATGTTCTAAAACCGCGTTAGCCCCTCCTAAGGCCACCTTATCAACCATTCCGGAGAGATTCTCAAGTCCTTTAATAGTACCTACACTCATTCCATGATCCATGGGTATAATAATTGTTCTCCCTGTTTCTCTATTCATAATTCTTTCTATTCTTATCCTTTTGCCCAGATTGCCCGTTTTTACCATATTATCACTATTTTAATTACATTCAACCTTTTATATGATTATCAATCACTAATTTAATCAAATATAATGAGAATTGAAATTTGAATTTATTTAAAAATTAAAATTTGTATAAAACAAAATATTTTTTCGTGAGCTTTATTCTCCAGGGTTTTCACAAACCTTTTTAGTCAAAATGAGCTTTAAATGGAAGATCTGTAGAAATTAAGAAATTACCAAGGTCTTTTAATAAAAGAATTTCTTGCTATCTTTTGTTTTTCAGGATGATCTTCATTAAAATGAGTTCCCCTACTCTCCTTTCGCGACATCGCACATCTTATTATAATCTCGGCCACCATTGATAAGTTCCTTAATTCAACCAAATTTTTATCAATTTGATAATTCCAATAATAATGATCTATTTCTTCATAGAAAAGATTCATTCTCTTAAGAGCTCTTTTTAATCTCATATCGGACCTAACAACTCCTACAAAATTCTGCATCGTATATCTTATCTCATCCCAGTTTTGGGTGACTACAACTCCTTCTGAAGAGGGGATAGCATCTCCAATTTCCCATTCCTCAAATTCTCTAATTTTAATCTTACTTATTTCATTAAATATAGTATTTGCACATTCATGTGCACAGACCAGACTCTCTAATAATGAATTGCTTGCTAGACGATTGGCACCATGTAATCCAGTACACGCAGATTCTCCAATAACATATAGATTTTTCACATCTGTTTTTCCATTAATAGCCGCGACTACACCTCCACAACAATAATGAGCAGCGGGAACGACTGGAATAGGTTCCTTAGTTATATCGATATTAAATTTCAAACAATTTTCATAAATCCCGGGAAAATGATTTTTTATAAATTCAGAATCTCGGTATGAAGCGATATCTAATAATACATAATCATCACCCGATTTTTTCAACTCAGCATCAATAGCTCGCGAAACTATATCTCTTGGTGCTAGTTCTTTTAAAGGATGATATTTTTTCATAAATTCTCTGCCCTTTAAATCCTTTAAAATAGCACCTTCACCTCGCATTGCTTCAGTAATTAAAAAATTTTTAGCAAAAGGATGATATAAGCACGTAGGGTGAAATTGAAAAAATTCCATATTTGAAATCATAGCACCCGCTCGATATGCCATTGCAATTCCATCTCCAGAAGCCACATCAGGATTAGTTGTATAAAAATAGATTTTTCCAGCACCTCCGGTTGCTAACACAGTTACTTTAGCACTGATATTGTTAATTACTTGCGTTTTTTGATCCAATACATAAGCCCCACAACATTTTAGATTTTTTGCGTATAAATTTACTGCGCATTGGTTTTCTTGGATGATTATGTTCTCTAATTCTCTTACTTTTTTAATTAACTGTTCCTCGACTATTTTCCCGGTTATATCATCTACATGAAGAATTCTTCTTTCAGAATGCCCTCCTTCCTTTCCAAGTTGAAAAGAACCATTATTATCTTTATTAAAATCAACCCCTATATCTATTAAATCTTGAATCCTAATGGGAGCTTGAGTAATAATCCTTCTAACTATCTCCTTTTTGCATAAACCATCTCCTGCAATTAAGGTGTCCTTGATGTGTTTTTCGAAGGTATCATCTTTTTCCCACACACATGCTATTCCACCCTGTGCATAAAAAGTATTACAATCTTCTAATTTTTCTTTAGTAAGTATTAAAATCTGTATATCTTTGGATAAATTACTTAACCCAATCGCTACGCTTAATCCCGAAATTCCTCCTCCTATGATTAATAGGTCTGTTTTATGATTCAATTTAATAACATTCTTTTATTTTATGTTGAAATAATAAAGAACAATGAATGATTGTTTTCTTTTTTAATTAAAAATGTATAATTCTTTTTTCTTTTTTATTTTTAACATAATTTTTTTTTTAATTAATGCATTTTCTTAATAGATGGAAATGGGAAAGATTAGAAACGTATTATTTTTATGTAGTGGGAATACCTCAAGAAGCCCTGCTGCGGAATACATTGCTAAATGGTTAAAAGCTACGAAATTTCGAGATGAATTAAAAGATGTCAATTTTGACTCTGCGGGTCTTTACAGTTATTATAAAAGACCACAGGAACCTACCGCTAAGTATCTGCAATCCAAAAATATTGATTTTAGTGATTTTGAGGGAAAACAAATTGATCTTGAATTAATATCGAAACAAGACTTAATTCTTGGCTTTGAAGAACAGTGGCATAAAAAGAAACTAATAAGAAAATTTAAGAATCTGGAAAATTTGGATAAAAAAACGTATTTATTACTAGAATTTGCCGGAGAAAAAGATAATTTAGAACTTATTGATCCGATTAATTTGCCTGTAGAAGAATATAATAAGATTCTTGAAAAAATCGAATATGGTGTAGAAAAAGCTCTAAAAAAAATCATAGTAATCAATAAATGAAAAAATGGTGAGTTATAATAAAGAAAATAAAAAATGTACTTTTCGTGTGTATGGGGAATACCGCAAGGAGTCCAGCTGCAGAATATTTAGCAAAAGGATTAAAAAAAAAATATGATAATGAACTTAGTGATATTAATTTTGACAGTGCTGGTTTTTTTAATGCCTTTTCTTATATGCAACCTGAATCTAGAAATTATTTAAAATCAAAAGGAATACATGCTTCAGATTTTCACCCTAAAGTTATCAACCGGAATTTATTAGAAACATATGATTTAATTTTAACAATGGAACAGTCCCATTCTAAGGATATAATTAAAAGTTATAGTGAAGTGAAGAATATTAATAAAAAAACTTTTACCTTAAAAGAATTCTGTGGAGAAGTAAATGATTTCAATATTATTGATCCCTATTATACTAATTCTAACTTTTATGTGAAGATCCTTCGAATTATTGATAAATATGTTGAAAAGGCATTATTGAAGATTATTGAAATAAATAAATCTGCGGATTAGATAATTCTAAAAATTGGTGATTATGAATAAAATAACAAATGTGTTGTTTATTTGTTATGCTAATACTTGTAGATCTCCCGCTGCTGAGTATATTGCTAAAGATTTAAAGGAAAATAAATATAAAAAGGAATTACAAGATGTGCAATTTGATTCCGCCGGATGGCATGATGCTTTTGATTATGCTCAACCTGAAACTGTTAATTTTATTAAAAATAAGGGGATTGATATGTCAGATTTCCACTCAAAAATTATAACCAAGGAATTATTAGAAAGAGTTGACCTCATAATTGGAATGGAACGATATCATATAGTTAAAATAAGACACAACTTTCGTAAAATAAAAAAAAAGTTGGAAGGAAAATTATTTACATTAAAGCAATTCAATGGAGCAGGCAAAAAAGATATAAATATCCCAGATCCGTACAAAACTGGAATAGATAATTATAATAGAATTCTAAAAATTGTCGAAGAAAATGTAGAAGCATTAATAAAGAGAATTATTCAAATAAATAATTCTAATTAATTA
>SDNV01000108.1 GCA_004524515.1 Promethearchaeota archaeon | reverse complement strand
ATTCTTGAGAATATTCGAACTGCACCGTTAAAAAAAGAAATAAATGTTAGACATTTAGAGTTGCTCGAAGATGTGTATCAGAAATAAAATATCAATTTATCAATTTTTTCTCTTCTTTATATTTTTTAAATTTACCTTTGTTAGTTAGAACATTTTAGGATTAGATATTCCAAGATATTTTTGAATAACATTAAGAATTTCTTCCTTAGAACCTATATAAGCAAAGAGTGAATGTGTAGCGTTTCCATGAGATATTTTATTTTCGGTTTCAAAGAGATTCAGCTGTAATTCAATCTCACCAAAATTCAGTAATGGCTTTTTTGGCGATTCGGAATTGTAAGATTGGATAACCCCTATTTCTGAGTCAGGGTGATCTCTCGAAACATCAAAACAATCTGCTTGAGATTTGGGAATATCATCGGTTAACTTAACTAAGAAACCATAATCTTGAGAATCAGGTATTTTTAACATATAACCAATTTTCGCTGCTCGGTTATAATCAATATCTTCAGGACGAATTGCTAATTTATATATATCATTTACATCGATCTTAAAGCCTACATAATTCTCTCCAATTTTAATTCGATTTTGAGGGATGATTCGAAAGTAGGATAATGGTTTCGGATTTGGTTTAGTGGGAATTAAAACAGTTCCGGGATTTTTTGGACCTCCACTAATTATTGTAGCTAAAGTCCAACCATTCAGTTTCAAATTTGGGCTATTCAAAGAGCAATCTTCTATAAATTCCAATCCGCAATAATCCACCCCCGTTGAAAAAGGTTCTTTAATCAATGAAAATTTTCGGGTAATATTTCCCTCAAATTTCTCCTTGGTGGATTGATTTTTTATTGAAATCTCACTTGAGACGATGCATGCATTATCAGATTTAGTTTGGATTTTATAGTGAGCAGGATCAAGCCCCTCTGGACAAAACCAGCCATCCCAATTATTAGGATCTTTATAAAAATAATCTCTTTCTGGACTAATCCAATATCGATCTCCTCCGATAGCCCATTCTCTATTTTCAATAGCTTGTCTAATATCTGATGCAACCCATAATAAATTAAGACAATTGGATGTAGGAAAGACTCCTAAGGGACGACCTCCATATTCGGATATAACGATTGACGCATTTTCAAAATTTAATTCTATTAAGTCCGAGCTATCTCCTATTGCGTCCAGTAAATTTTGTTTTGTATAATAATTCATGATTAAACTACATCTCTCTTTTTAAATCTTATAAATTAATTCGAATTTTAAATTTATTGGTCTAAATAATAAAAGGAAAAAAAAGAGATAAAAATAAATTTTTTAAAATACCTCTAAGTACCTCTCAAACCTAAATAAAACAAAGCTGAGCTGCCAATCATCGCGGACCGTATTAAAATTAAAATTATACCGGGAGAGAATAGACCATCTAAAATACCTCCTATCGTATAAACAAAAGCTCCTATAGATAGATATAAGAAATTTTTCCGAATATCCCCTTTAGTTTGAATCGCTCGAATTAAAAATCCAAATCCCAGAAACAGTATTATCGAGAGTAAAAAGAATAAGGTCAAATAAAACATAAATGAATCTTCCACCATGTTATCGTTAATTAAATCTTCCCCGGGCACCATAGGATTTGTATATGTGATAGATCCTGCGGGATCTAAAAACAACACTAATTCGAAAATGATTCCTAACACGATATATATAGCAAGAACTACTTTTTTTTGGTTGGGCACCATAAGTTCCGCGCCTAAATACATCGCAAAAAGAATAACTCCTGGAAACCACATCCAATTTATGATACCTATAAACCCAGTACTATTATCTACATTTGTTCCTGTTATTAGAATTGTTATGAAATCCAAGAAATCTCCAAAATATATGAGCCCTGCAAAAAAATAAGTAAAGCCAAGATAAAGAAGAAGATCTGCATCCAATTTTCGTGCTCGATAGATAAAAAACAATCCAACTAAACAAGAAAACACAAAAACACCGGTCGCAGTAGCACCATTTAACCACCCTATATAAGATAAAGCTATTTTTTCTCACCTTTTAAGTTTTTATTTTAAATTTCTTTTTAGATATAAATTACGATGACTTTCTATTAAATTGTATCCATTATTTGAAAATTAATTTGAAAGGTTAAAGAACCAAATTTAGAACTTAGCTTTTTTCATAAAATTCTCTAACTGTGACTGAAAGAGTTTGTCCAAAAGCTTGACCCTCGAAACCACACTTAAACGGTACATCTTTCGATTCATTCAAATAATTAAATAAAACTTCAAAATATCCTAACCAGTATCGGCTATAGCGTTCATCTTGAGCATGAATGAAAGTCATGTAATATGTATCTTCATTAGGTTGTTCCACATCAATACGAATAAAATAGTTGGAGATTGTCCACATTTTCTGAATAGCTAATATTATTTCCTTTAATGTGAGACGAGTGATGGGTTTTCTAGTATACCATAAAATCACATCAATAGCATTATTCTTTCTTTGAGGCTTTTTTAAACTATCCCTTGGCTCTTCTGCGGCTGAGATTAATTGTTTAAAGGTAGTTTTTCCTATTAACATCATATCTCTTTCCTCTCTAGCCCTTATCCATAAATCTAAAACATCAGCCATTTCTGGATTTTTTTGCTTATCATAAAGTCTAAGTGCCTCCTCAATTAATTTTGATTGATCCTCATATTGATCTTTATACTTATCCAAAATAGCAAATGCATCAGGAGACATTGAATAGAATTTGTCATATAGATCAATAGCTTCTTCAATAATTCCTGATATAGTTCTACTCTCTTCTTTTTTATATTTGTCTATAACAGCTCTTATAGTTTTTGAAACTTGAACGTAAATGGGTTTGATTTTATCCTCTTCTTGCTCATCGGATATATACATCACCTTAAGCTATATAAAAATATAATTTGATATAAATCTCCAAAAAAAAATATTAATGCATATTTAATTATTTTGATGATTTTTAATTTTTCTTGCTTATTATTGAAAAATTATTTTAAATATATAAATATATTTTTTTAAAATGATTACAACCATTCTATGAATGGTTTTACAAGTGATCATAACCTTTAAATATTTTATGATATATTTCTATATTGAAATTTAGATTAAATATAATAAAATATAGAAAAATATATTAGAATTAAAAAAAAACCTAATAAAAAGCACAAAAAATGAGGAGTTATGATTTTTATTATTGGACATTCATGATAACTAGCGGTATAATCATGACTATTATCTCATTTTTTCATGCTGCGGATTTCTATAATATCTTTTTTAATATTTGCTTGGGTTTGTTTATCGGTGGTATAATAATGGCTATGGCATCTATCATTCTTGCCGAAATGTCTGCAGAAAGTCAAACCACCGATCAAATCGACCACATAGACCATATAGATCATGTGGATCACTTAGACCATATAGATCATGTGGATCACTTAGACCATATAGATTATGTGGATCACTTAGACCATATAGATTATGTGGACCACTTAGACTATATAGATCATGTAGATCACTTAGACCATGTAGAACACGCAGATCACTTTGACCATGTAGAACACGCAGATCACTTTGAGCATGAGGATCATAATATTGATTCAAATGACTTAATTGATACAACACCTGCTCCTTTTATGTTATTATTCTCGACATTTTTATTAGTTTTTGGAATTTCGGGTATAATTCTATATTCTCTTATTACCAACTGGTTGAAATTTTTGATTTTTTTTATCACACCTTTCATAGCTTACTTTATTACACATTATATCTCTGTAGGATGGAAAAAAATGGCAAGATCAAGATATTATGATATATCATCAACCCAAAACCTAATAGGAATAAAGGGAGAAGTCGTTTTAATGGTGGATCATAGAGGAGGGGTTATTAAAATCCCCTCCCAAACACCTTTGAAATTTGAGAGATTACACGTAAAACCATTAAAGTATGATTCTCAATTTGAAAAAGGGGAAAAGGTTTATATTTGCGATGTGAAATATGGCTTTTTATTAGTTGATAATAATAAAAAATTAATAAAAAATAGGAGGTTTTGAAAAGATGAGTGTTATTCAAGAAGAAATTTTAGAAGAAAAAGAGCAATTGAATAAACAGATGCACCATGATGAAGAGCTCATAAGATTTCAAGGTAAAAACGTTAAAATTGCAAAATTTAGAAAAAAAATTCATCATAAACCTCGATTATTCGGTGTAGTACTCATCAATCTTTCAATCATAATTGGAATAATTATCATCATTCTGTTAATAATGTAGCAATGAGGTTGAGTTTGTTAACAGAGAAAATTGAAGTTTTTTTACAATTTAATGAAAATTTGAATTTAAAATAAAAATTATAAAAAAAGGAGGAAAATTAAAAAAAATGTTGGTTCAAGAAGTAAATGTTTTGATTGTCGGTTTAGTTGTAACAGTGATAATAATTTTGTTCTTAATTATCGTTTTTATGGCAACGCGTTATCGAAAATTCAAGACTAACCAATTTGTAATACATTTAAGGAACGGTAAAGTAAAGCATGCAGGGTTGGGCGGTTCGTTATGGTTACTACCCTTAATAGACGAATTTATCGTTATACCAACAACAAGTATTCAGACAAATTTAGATGCACATGAACAGGTAGTTTCAAAAGAATATCAGAATATCTCAATTTTTGGCATGTTAATCTGGAAAGTCGTTGATCCTGAGAGAGCTTTTAGCGCAGTATCTTGGTTCCCTCGGGATGAAAATTATGTTGAAAAAATCTTAAAGAATGCAGCAGAAGCGATAATTAGGACTACAGCAGCGAATATGGAAATAGAGAAAATTATTCGGGAAAGAAGAGAGATAATTAAAGAAATTAGTAAAGAATTACACGAATTAACTGCTGAATGGGGAGTCGTAATAGAATCAATTGAAATAAGGGAGGTAAATATTCTGGAACACGAGTTAAAAGAAAATATGGAACAAGTAAAGAAATCTATTGAGGCTAGGAAAGCTCGAATAGCTAGAGCTGATGCAGAAAGGGAATCTCGTTTAAGAGAATTAGAAGTTAGGAACGAGATTGGAATTCAAGAACAATTAGTGGAAAAAGAAGTAGCAATAAAAGAAAAAGATAGAGAAATCGCTATCGCTGAAAAAGAACGAGATCGAAAAACGATCGAAGCTGATGGTGAAAGACAAAAGAAGGTAATTGAAGCAGAAGCCGATGCGCAGCAAATTAAGAAAAGACTTATTGCCCAGGCAGAAGGTGAAGCTGAAAATATCAAACAACAAATGCTTGCTCAGGCAGAGGGCTTTCAAAAACAAGTTGAAGCGATGACCAGTGCTGATGAGAGATTTCTAGCTGTTCAATTGACTAATATACTACCTGAAATATTCAAGAACTTAAGTCCCGACAAGATGTTTATCATGGGAGATGGCAATGAATCATTTAGTGCCTTATCGAAGGCCATCATGCCTTTCTTACAATTACTCCCTGAATACTCTGACCAGATAAAGAAATTCTTTGGTAATGGCAACATGAAAGAAGTTTTAGCAAAAGTTAAGAAATAATTAGTGTTTTTTTAAAAATTTTAATATTTTTTTTATAATAGAAATCTAATATTGGAAATAAAAGTAAGGATAATTAAAAATTATGAATGAATTAGTTCATAAAAGAATAAAATTGAATTAATTTAAAGTTGGAGTGAATTAAAGGAATACAAAATAATATTAAATAATAAATAAATGCGATATAGAAAAAAATGATGGATATAAGTTTAAAGAATAAAAAGCTGAAAACGATTTTTGAAGAAAAAGAGATAAAAGTTATATTAAATAAAAGAGCAAATAGGATAATGAATCGTATAGTGATAAGTCAATTCTTGCTCTTATTCACAACAGCAGGTATCACATCTTTATTATATATCATTGGATTATCAAAAATTATGCTCGCATATTGGTTTTTTTTTATATTTGTTTTTCCTTTTATATTCATTGTTTTAGCAATAACCAAAAGAAAAATTTCTACGAATACTCAAAATTGGATGATAATATTTATTTCAATTATAATAATATGGTGCTCTATTACTTTTTTAATTGGGATATTTTTTGATACTTGGTTAGGATTTGGTAAGACCTTTTGGGTAAGTATTGCTTTAGGTTTTTATTATATTAGTGGTTATTTTTTAGCCAGAGTAATCCAAAATGCTCGTTTTCATTTTTCAAAGAAAACAATAATTTTAACTGTTATATTTAGTTCAATTGCTTTTAGTATCTTCACATTAATAGCGGGATATAATAGCCTTGTTCAGAATATGAAGGCTAATAATATTAAAGGAATATATTTTGAAGATTATGGAAAATTTTCAAAATGTTTATCCTGTGCCTTCAGTGTTTTTTTTTTGATAAGTGGGATCTGTATAGTCATATCTATGCTGTTAAATTGGGCACTTCTTGATGGATTAACTGATGTTAAATTAAAGCATAATGTTCTAATGGATCCCCCAATTAAATTATTTTTGCGTTATTTATCTGGAACCGCATGCGTTATCTTAATTTGTTGGATCTTTATGGAATTTTTGATTCCCCCAATACCTGGAGGGGGAGGCGGTAGCAGTAGTGGGGGAGGGGGAGGAAACGGAGGAAGTAGTGGAAGCGGATCTAATAAAATTAATAATACGTATATAGATAAAGATAAATTTTTCAAGATTAATTCCGCTTGGAAATCCTTATCTTTTCAAAATGTTCTAATTGGAACATTAATAAAAGACAGAGCAAAAATAATTGACGAATTTAATAAAAAAAGAAAAAAAGGTAAGAAAGAACCAAAAAAAGATAATTTTTCACATGTTAATTATAATTTTTATAATAAATATCGCTTAAGTAAAAAACAATCTACTGAAGGAGATATAAAATCAATTACAAAGGAAGATTGGTCTCATATTTATGATAAATATGATCAGCCTATAAATAAGAATTCAACTCCAGGGGAAAGAATAAATGAAATAAATAGAAAATTTTCAGAGAAATATAGAGGAGGTAATGTAAATAATTGACTCAAGAAATAAGTGAATTATTAGTGGAAGGAAACCTAAGATTCCAATGGAACTTACTTAATGAAGCAAAATATGTTAATATAAATCGCAAAATTCCAAAACATCCTGTTCTAATTCTTACTTGTATGGATTCGAGAATTGATATTCATAAGATCTTCCAGTTAAATCTTGGTGAGGTGTTAATATTGAGAAATGCCGGAAATGTTTATTCTAAAGACATTATGAGGTCGATTTTATTAGCAATTTATGAGTTTGAAATAAAAACAATCTTAATTTTAGGGCATCTGGATTGTGGAATGACTAAAGTGAATGTGAAGAATTTGAAACAAAAATTACCTCTTTCATTAGTAAATAATATATCAAATAGAACAGAATCTCCTGAAAAAGATATTAGGATTTTTTTTAAGATATTTGATGATGAAATAAAGAATATTAAGACCCAGGTAAGATTTTTGAAAGAATTTCCAGATTTCCCTAAAGAAACAGAAATTAGAGGGATGTTATATGATGTGAATACAGGCTGGGTTTTTGAATCAAAAGAATTTGAACAGTTAGAAAGTAGAGAAGATTTTTTGAAAAGTTATAAAAAATTACTAATGAAAAAGCATAGTAAATTAACCAAGTTTGTAGAAAGCTTGAAAAAGGAACAAGATGAATTGGATCAGTTAAATAAAATTGCTCCTTTAGAAAAGTGCGAGCTCAATCATTTCAGGAATTTTATGAGAGTTAATACTAAAACTCTTAAAATGGCTTCAAAAATATTTAAACCTAAAAAAACTATCAATACGCGGATAAAACCGGTAAAAGTATGTGATAATGAGAAAGATTTTAGATCTCTCGGGAATCTAAAAATGGAAATTGTTGTCCCTAAATGTGTTATCCCTAAAATAAATGTTTTAATTCCAAATTTTAAATTATATTATGAAGAAGAGTTAAAAAGGTGAGATCTTGAGTGGTAAAATTTAGAAAAATTTTAAATTTAATAGGGGTTATTTTAATTTTTTCACTTTCTCCAATTTTTTTCCCACAATCATATGCTAGTTCTGAATATGATCTGAAATTAGAAAAAAATTATGAAATTACGTGGAGATATTCAAAAGTAGATGAGAATTTAATCAACCAGATCAACATTGCTTTTAATTCTAGTTTAGATTGCATAAATGATCCAGATATCGAAAAGGATTTAACAATTACGCACTCAATTGAAAAAGTTGAAGAGTGCTCAAACAAGTGGAAAATTCAGATCTCTTATCAATCTCATGAAGATTCCAAGATAAAATCAAAAGAATTAAGCATATATAAAAACCCAAATAAAATTTCTGATGAATGGTTTTATGAAATTAAAGATTTAAGACTAAGATATCTCCCTGTTGATGTGGATAATTATTTAAATAAACTTGTTGAAAATTATCCTTCCTTTTCTAATATTAGTATTAAAAAAGGCTCATTTTCTCAAATCTTAATCACTCGTTCCATTGAGAATGAGAGTATTCTATGTGAAATCACTTACGACAATTTAGGGATAATGGATAAATTCAAACTCAAGTTTAATGATGAAACTGCTCTCGAATATATAAAGAGTGAAGTGAGAACAAATAATCTTGATTTTGTTCCACTTATAATAATAATTATCTTCACATCTATAATTATCACCATAATTCCAGTTTCGATCTTCGCATTTACAAAAAGAAATTTTTCCAAAAGTAAATCCTCTTCCCTTCAGAATAAAGATCACTTAAATGAAACCAATTTTCAGAATCCAGGATATAAAAGAATGAATTATGCTAAAAAAGAACCAATACTAGTTCCCATATTAGACAATCCATATATATTTGCTAATGAAAACAATTCTAGGGCACTTTATGAAAAATATGAATTTTTTGAGAAAGATGATATATTTAATAAACATCTTGATGGAAATTCTGATAATGAATTTAATCATCATTCCTTAATTATATCCAATTGTCCTTTAT
>SDNV01000107.1 GCA_004524515.1 Promethearchaeota archaeon | reverse complement strand
TTGATTTGTAGAGCACTTGTATTCAAAATATTCTTTGCGATGAATGATTCTTCTTCCTTAGCTTTTTCTTTTACAATTTTATGTTTTAATTTTAAGGCATTTAGAAGTGTGTCCGGGGGTGCCTTATCGTCTGCTTTTATGATGACATCAAGCACATGAAGTGCAAGCTGAGGTTTTCCTTCTTCTACGAGTTGGTTAGCACGATCGAGAAATTTTTCTCCATCGGCAACTTTTAGAAACTCTTTTGCGACGTCATCAGATTTTGCGGAGAAAAGGTCCGTGGGATTTCCGGAATCGTACCAGCCATGATAAAGTCTATACACATCGTGGATGGCAAAACGGTAATCCCCGTACTGGGGCTTTAAATATCGATGGTTTTTAAATTTTTCCGGAAAAATTTCAAGCATTTCATGATAGATTTCTTCAAACCATTTCCCTTCATTTAATCTTTTCACGACCTCATCGTGGACAAAATGCATAGACTCTGCGGTAATTGATAACACTTCTCTAATTTTATCTTTACCCTCAATCAGTCTTCCATGCCCCGGAAGTAAATACTCTGCATTTTTTTCTCTCATTTTTTCATTTGCCAGGGCCCAATCTTTTGCATAGCGTTGTACTCTAAAGGGGCTCCCGACATTCGGAAATGAAGATACAAATAAATCGCCGGTAAATAATACTTTTTTTTCAGGAAAGTACATCCATATGCTATCATCTGTTTCTCCCTTATCATGATAGATTTCAAACGTAAAATCCCCTAACTTAAACGTATAATCTTCATTGCCACGAAGTACAATTGTCGGATCAAGTCGTTCATGTATTGACATAGTATCCGATTGGCTGACTCCCGCTGATAAAAACTGTTGCCTGTAGGACCAAGCCTGATGATTTTCTAACATTCTATATTTTGCAAATCTTTTTAATAGATTTTCATGGGCAATTATTTGGGGCATTTCCCTCTCTTTTTTCTTAATTTCTTTAATAAAGGGCGCATACCCAAAACAATGGTCGAAATGCCCATGGGAGTAAATAATATATTTTACCGGTTTATCCGAAAAATTACGAACTGCGTTAAAAACATATCGGCCAAACTGTCTTATCGCTAAATCAAATAATATTAACCCTTCATCGGTCTCAACCACCCCTACATTACCAAAACACCCAATATAACAGCAAACTCCATCTGCAAAGGGTTTTATCTCAAATCTGCCACGTCCGAAAAACGATTCCATTCCTTTTAATATCTCGGGCATTATACTACCTAAAGTTTTTTTAACTTTTATTAGATTAGGAAAGTTATTAATAATAAAAAAGTTATTCCTTGGATCCTATTAAATTTTCTAAATTAATTTTGATAAGATAAGCTTCTTTGATTCAATGGGGGATAAATCTTTTTCAGTTATATTGGGTTTCGATTTCGGATAAAATAATTTCAGTATCCAAGTGAATTCTAACTGCTTTTGCTTTAGGAGTGAAACTTATAACTTCAAGGTTAATTTTACGACCCCAATCGAAAAGGTTTATGGTATCGTTAGCAGAAACTATTTGATTTTCTAGTTTTTTAGCGAGCCATTTAGAATCTTTCGGGAGAGCGGAATTTTGTTTAACTTTGAATGTCACCTTGTCCGCAAACACGACCTCTATTTTTTTTATTGATACAATATCATCTAAAGATACTCCTAGGCTCATTCTGAAGGCTTGATCAAGTCTGATGTGATTCGTTCCTTTATCTTTCTTCTTCCCATGATGTAAGATTCCCACGGTTTTTGTATTTTCTTTCGGATATACGATTTCTATGACATCCTTCGTATTAAGATTCAGTTTTTTCATTACTTTAGGGTCCAGTCTTATTATCCCCTTTCCCGAATCCTTTTTAAGAGCATCTTTCACTCTTACCTCATTGTGGTACATTTAAACGAATCAGCTTTTTATTTTCTATTATTTAGAAGTGTTTAATCATTTAATTTTGAACAATAAGCATTCTGCTTTTATTGAGCAATTTAATCTTTATAATTAGTATATAAGAGAGTAGGTTATTTAATAATTTATATTTCCAAATAGTTAATCAGATAAGGGCCATTTTAATAAAGATTTGATGAGGTTCATAATAGATAAATCCCCTTGAGTTAAACTTCCCACAGCCGTCTCTCTTTTGAATGTCCTTTTTAACACTCTTTTTAAGAGCTTTTCTTCATTATCAAGATTCTTAGATTCTTCTTCATATATTGCGTGGACTTTTCGATGTAGCGAATTAATCTCATTCAATTTTTCTTCCAGAAGTATTTTCCCCTCAAATACTCCCGAACTGGCAAGGAAAATTTTTAAATTATCCCAGTTTGCCGTATATTCATATAATTTTTTCATCGAATCATAAATAACGGCTATATCTTCCTGGATATCACTCGCAGCACCAAATAACATCTTATATTTTGGCTGGATGGCGTCAGTGGCAAACACCCATTGTTGATTTTTTTCAATTAAAGTAATTAGCTCGGGAGCATGACCGGACATTGGAAAGATTTCAAAAACAAATTTTTCAGAATTAGATGTTATGGAATCGGAAAGCTTCTCTGCATCCACAGATAATCTTTTTTCACCCCATGCTATTTGCCGATATTCCGGATAATAGTATTCCTTTTTTAATTTCTCAATTGCATCTTTATGTGCGTAAATGGGAATATTAAATTCTTTTTGCAGAATATACGCCCCTCCACAGTGATCCTCATGGGTATGGGTGATAACACATAATTTTATTGGATTGGATTGTAATAGAGAGGTGATAAAGTCTCGAAAATCGTTCGCACTCGCAGGAGCCCCAGAATCAATGATAATACCATCGATAAAATACACGGAGGTAAAAAAGGGAGTAGGGATTAATTTATTATCAGAAGCCCACTTCCATTCGATAATTTTGCCATTTTCGTGCTTAACGATTTGAATAACCATATAATTAGGGTAATTCGCGATTATAATTGAACTTAATTTATTGTTAAATTATTATTAAACATGAAGAGTATTCCTTTAGACTAATTTTGATTTAAATTATGTCTAAATTTCGGAAAATTTATTTTTTTATAAGGATCTTACAATTTCAAGTAAATGAGATTTATTTTTTCTTTTTTTTCGAGGAACTGGGCTTAATATCTTATCAAAATTTGCACCATACAACCGAATTCCTTCTTTTAGAATTTTATTAAGTAAAGTATCGAAATCGTTAACCAATTCTTTTTTATTACAGATAAGTGGACTAAGTCCACCTTCTACTATATTAAAGGACCAGTCTTCTAAATTCTTATAGTCCTCATCATTAGATAATGTTAAAAATTTTTCCGTAGGATTACCCTTTATTAATATAAAAAGATCGATATCACTCTCCTTATTAGCATTCCCACGAGCCGCACTTCCAAATAAATAGATAGAAATGATAAATGAATATTTTTCACCAATTTTTTCTGCAAATAGCTTAATCAATTTTAAATCTACTTCGATATTCGAAAAATTTTGCTCAGATTCATTTTGCAATATCTTTTTGCACCTTTTCTGTTATGTTTTTGCAGATATTTTCTAAATCTTTTAGAATTTTGGATAATTCTTTATAGTCTGGAACACTTTCGATGCTACCATATTGAAATTTTGCTGAAAAATTCATTTCTAACAAATTATATAAATTTAATATTTTATTAGCATCATTGCCAATAATTTCTTGAATTTGGGCGGCTTTCAACGATTTTTTAATTCCTCGATGATTGCGATGTTGAAATTGTTCTGGAATTCCTAATTGATCAATAATCGTCGATATTAAATGATAGGATGCCCAATGGGCGATAATTACTATTGATGCATGGTCACGTTCTTGAGTTGGCTTTGCTAATAATTCATTAAGAGTATTTCGCATTTGTTTATATCGTTTTATATGATCTTCTGGCTTCATGATAATTATTCTATTCTATGATTAGAATAGAGTATAAGATTATAAATTTAACCACATTGTTTTAAATAAACATTAATAAAATATAAGATTTTTTTAAGCTTACATGTATTCTTTTTATCTTGTTAAAATAATTTCTTCATTTTTTAGAATCAATGTAATGACGAATTTCTTTACAAATTTGTAGAGAGTTTTAAGATATATTCTGATTGTAGAAGAAATTAAATTTATTAAATTAAATGTTCATAACAATAAAGCGGGAGTTTGTAGATATAAATTAATTGCAGAAATATAAAAAGAAGTACTTCAAATTTATTATACCTTATATCGAGAACCAAACCCTTTAAAAAACTAATTTTTAAAAATGGGCGTTCATCATCAATAAACTCATCTTTAATTTCCGAAAGTAGCTCATTCAAGATTAATCTGCGAGCAACTGCAAGTTTATCGAGGTCTTTCAAGTTATCTTGCCCTAAAATGAATTAAATAATTTATTTAATTTTATTATCTATTTCTAGCATTTTGAAATTATTTCTATCTATCATTTAAGTTAATATTTTTTATAGTGTTTAAAAATAGGAAAAAAATAGAGAATAATATTAATAAAAATTAAATTATTTACTCCGATTTTAAAATATCGTAAAATTTAGAACTAGTTTCACGGTTTCCATTCTTTATAAGATTTTATTAGATTTTTGACATGCTCCTCTCCCATAACGTCTACATTCTCAGCAAATCCCTGTTCTTTCTTTTTTAAGGGATTAAATCCAAGAAATAATAGTTTGAGTTTCTCAAGGTTGTCCAGGCCTTTGATATCTGTGATTTGGCACGTATCCAGATATAAAGTTTCGAGCTTGATTAGCTTATCTAAACCTTTAATCTCGGTAATCTCATTATTGTTCAGATATAACGTCTCGAGATTAGTCAGCGTATCTAAGCCTTTAATCTCCTTAATTTTATTGTGATCAAGTAATAACATCCGAAGATTGGTTAACTTATCCAAACCTTTAATCTCCGTTATTTGATTCCTTCTAAGACCTAGTTTTTGTAGGTTAGTCAGTGTATCTAAACCCTTGATTTCGGCGATTTCATTCTCTTCTATCTCTAATTGTATAAGGCCGGTCACCTTCTCTAATCCTTTAAGTTCCGTGATCTTGTTTCTATTAAGCTCTAACCATTGAAGATTACTCAGTTTATCCAGTCCTTTGATTTCGGTGATCTGATTCCCAGTCATAAAAATCCGATCAACATTGGTCAATGAATCCAACCCTTTAAGTTCGGTAATCTTGTTATTATTAAGGAATAACTGCTTAAGGTTAGGTAAAGCATCCAATCCATCAAGCTCAGAGATTTCGTTGTTTGAAAGGTTTAAAGCACCAAGATTCTTCAATTTTTCCAGCCCTTTAACTTCCGAAAGATTTTTAATATTCATATTGTAGATTTCTAACCTTAACATCCCAAGTTCGTTTTTGACATTAAATTTTTTCCCTTGGACCTTCACAGATCCAGCACCCATTTTAATTCCTCACCTATTATTAAATAATTTTGTTAAATTTTTATGATTAATATCTTTTAAACATACCTCTATTTATAGCTTAGGTTAATAAAATATCTAATCCCTAAGATATTACAACTAAGTCTAAATAGTAAAAAGCATGAGGAAAAATGGGATTATCATTTATGGCTATTTTTTTTAAGATCTTCTTTAATTAATTCCAATAATTCATTTTCTTCAAATTCCTTATCGCTTATAATCTGATAATCTTTATTAAAATAGGTTTTTAATCTTGTTGGCATGACCCAGGCGATAAACATAGCCGAAGAATAAAAAACGACAAATGAGGTTAAAATAGCGACAAATATAATGCTAAACAAATCTTGTCCGGGAATGAAATTATAAGGAATTACATAATATAAGAATATACTAAAAGCATAAATAATAGATGCTATTCCGATGATTTGATATCTTTTTTTAATCCAAGGTTCAATCTTAATAGATTTTAAGGATTTATAATATTTAATAGAAACAATTCCCAGCCACAAATGAGAAAACAAAAAGGAAAGTGATATTGATAACAGAATGGAATAATAATATATCAAATAGGATTCATCTAATGGTTCTCTCATTGGAATGGTAATCCCATATTGTAATCGGATCCACAAATCTATACTTCTCACGAGAATCAATGTGATCAAAAAGAATTTGAAAGGACTCTTTTTATTCCTAAAAAATGTAAGCTTAATAAAAATGAGAAGTAAAATATTGGGAATCTGAATTATAATTAAATAGAGAATTATATATGGAGTAAAGGCATAAATAATCATCCTGATGCTATTTAGGATGAAAAATAAGATTAAGGGAAGTAAATTATATTGTTTTGTTTGAAACATTTTAACCAGAAGAAAAGCGCTTACAATAAGTTGTAAGATTATCCATACAACTTGCATGGATAAAAGAATAACCTCAAATGTCTGTAATAGCATGATTTTTACGCTCTTTAAATTTTTTCCATTAATACTAAGGATTGATGAGTAATTAACTCATTTACTAAAAGTTCGATAATTTCTTCAAAATTCTCCACATTTAATCTCTGAAGCCTTTTTTTAAGAGAATTTCGAATAATTACTTGGTAATCCTTCAAGGTTATTTGATTAAAAGGCACAAAAGGACCAATCTCATCCTTGATAGCTAATTTTATTAATCCCCTTGAAGCTGTTGCAGATATTTGAATCTTTTTTGATAAGATTTCTGCTAAATGATTGATTATCTGCATATTAATTCTCTGTTTATACCCACTCCAAAACTATTACATCTAATTTAAAATCATTTTTAAATTTAAAGAATTTAAATGAATACTACTCTTCAGTATATCTGGAGTGAATACCTCTACCCCCTCTAAGTTTTATTTATTAAACATTTTTTATCTTTGAGGGAGAGTTTTTTCTGAACGGACCCGACTAGAATTTCTTAAAGGACTTGAATAAATTTCTGAGATACGTTCTATTGGGTAAGCAGGAGGGAAATGATTGGATAAATTCTGAAAACGCCATCTTTTCCCGGCCTTTTTTGATTAATTCCCTGAGACGATTGGACGACTGGTTATGAAATTCGATAAAAGTATCATCTACACCAAATTCCTTAAAAAGCCGGTATGTCAAATTCTCATTATATGTTTCCGGTGTGTTTACGAGGAAATTTTTATAGTCATAGAAATCTTCTTTACAAATTACCAAATTTCCATATTCATAGGGTTTCCTGGGAGGCTTCCCCTCTGAAAAAGTTTCAGCCACTTTTTTCCATCTCTCTTTATTAGTATGAAAATTTTTCGCCTTTGATACTAGGTATATATGATATTAGGTTATTTAAAACTTTACATGAGTGTCCTAATTATGTCCGATAATTTAAATGAAAAAAAAAAGAGATTTAAGAATTTAGTTTTGAATAAAGGGTTTTTTATAGCCCCACGAGACTAAGAGCATCTTTTATTTCCATCAAGGGATTCACTTTAAAGCTAACCCCTTGAATTCCGAAATATCCTGTACATCTTTGATTTAGAGCTTTCATACCTTCAAATAACTTGTCGTCAGGAACCTGGTAAAGTGATAAACTCTGCACCATATCATCGATATAAACAAAAGTATGGGTTCGTTTGACGAAATCCGGTAATTTCGGTAATTTACCGGTAGAAAAAATCTCCCCTTGGTTGATGACCTCAGTAGCGGGAGTCTTCATTTGTAATAATATATACGCCAATTGAATTTCACCTTTTTAAGATTTGTTAACAATTAGATTTCAATTTGAAAATAAGTCATTTAAATATATAAATGTGTTTACAATTTTGTAAAATCTACATTATCCATACTTTTTTGACAACAATTTATTTAAGCAATGTGGATCTATTTAATTTTAGAAATCTAATCGTGATAGATATGGTACATATTGAGAGTAAGGTAGAGATAAATTCATCACCAAAGAGAGTTTATGATATTTTAGATGAGCCTGAAAAATTCCCCATATGGAATATAACCGTAAAAGATGTTGAAATCATTGAGCCTAAAAAAAAGGGGCTGGTTAAATCTACTGTTGGAGATTTTACGTCCACTCGTACTGAAACGGTCCCAAATAAGAGTATTTCTTATGATATAGAGGGAGGAGTATTTAAAAAAATGGGGTATTTTTTAACACCTAAAGGAAATCAAACTGAGGCAACTCTCTGGGCAGAATTCGATGACGCAAGTAAAGAGAAAATGCTCCTAAAAGCAGGAGAAGTACTTCTAAATGGTTTAAAAAAGTACGCAGAATATTTAGACGGCGGAGGAAGTCCTGATAATTATAAGAAAAAATAAGGAATTTAAAAAATTCAACTTTTCTTAATATTTTTTTTTATTTAACTCTTTTTTGAAAGAATATTCATTAATAAGGCTTAAATTTAGATTTGCCATGCTCCTAAGATCAATCCCGCGATTATAATCCCTACAATATGGTATCCAGCATCGATTAAATATGCTTTAAAATTTTTTTCTTCAAATATTACATCAATCAGGCCGATTGGTAACACAAACCCAATCCCTATAATCACTGCTACTATTAAAGCGATCAATAAATCATAGAAACCTATTAATTCTAAAAGTAAAGCTAGAAAGAGGGTAGTGATGAAATTTGCAATTAAGGCACTGATGAAATGTTTAGGTTTTGGGTTTCGTTCATCCAGATTGAAATTTAAAGCCTTAGCCCACGCTTTACCGAAAAGAAAGGGAGTAAACCACAGACCACCTAAAATGAAATAAATAACAGTTATGACTAATATTGCCCAAATATTTATCATATTTTTCACCATTCGATTTTATAAAAAAAATGATTGAGGAAATGAATTTACTTTACCTTTATATGCCTATTCTTTATAAATTATTGAAATCTGCCTGAATGGCATTAATTTCTAAAATCCAAAAAAGAATTCAGTAAAAAAAAAAAGATATAATAAAATTACTCTAAGATTTTATTCCCGCAGTAAGAGCAAAACTGGGCCTCAAGGGGAATTTTTTCACCACACATAGGACAATATTTCGTGGTTCTTTGTTTAGGGATTTCTTTTGGTATAGAA
>SDNV01000014.1 GCA_004524515.1 Promethearchaeota archaeon | reverse complement strand
TGAACCCTTGAATTTACTAGTAATTTATGAAAAACTATGTATGTAATTGATAAAAAAATTATTGCGGAATATTTGAGCGATTATATCCCATATTTTTCTATAAAAGAGATCGAAAATTTAATTGAAATCCCACCTGTCAATATTAGTTTTTCCTATGCGTTTCCAACTTATCAATTGGCAAAACATGAGAAAAAAAATCCCAACCTAATTGCGGAAGAGATCAGTAAAAAATTAATTGTTCCCCCATTTTTAGAAAAAATAGAAGCTAAGGGCCCTTATATTAATTTTAAAATTAAAAAAGAACTTGTTTTGCAAAATATTTTTGAACTCCAAGAAGATTACGGAAAAATAAGAGAAAAAATCTATAAAGAAGATTTTAATCCTTTAAGAGTGGTAGTAGAATATCCCGCTCCGAATACGAATAAACCCCTTCATTTAGGACATGTAAGAAATATGTTAATAGGAAGTACCACTTCAAATTTATTCCACTATAAAGGGCATGCAGTATTTCAGGTAAATTTATATAATGACCGAGGAATACACATTTGTAAAAGTATGGTGGGATATCGTCATTGGTTCACCAATCAAGAACCCAATATTAAATCCGATCATTTCGTAGGATTATCCTATGTAAAATATAGTATGAATGAGGATGACACCTTAAAAAATGAAGCGATTACATTATTAAAAAAGTGGGAAAATAAAGATCCCGAGACAATTGCATTATGGAAAAAAATGAATAAATGGGCTTTAGAAGGCTTTAAAGAAACCTATAAAAAATTTGGGATTTCTTTCGATAAAGAATACTTTGAATCTAATTTTTATTGGAAGGGAAAAAAAAAGATTCTGGAGGGATTGGAGAAAGGAATTTTTGAAAAAAGAGAAGACGGTGCGATAGTAGCCAGGTTAAAAGATAAATTCGATTTGCCAGATAAAGTTTTGCTTAGAAAGGATGGAACGTCAATTTATATCACTCAAGATATATATTTAGCCTATTTAAAAAAAAAGGATTTTAATTATGATGAGTCCATATATGTGGTTGGAAATGAACAAGATCTCTATTTTAAACAATTATTTGCTATATTAGAACTCATTGGTTTCAAAGAGAAAAAATATCACCTTTCTTATGGAATGATAAGTTTACCTGAAGGAAAAATGAAAAGTAGGGAAGGAACAATTGTTGATGCGGATGATATCGTGGATGAGATGAATTCCCTTGCGTACGAAGAAGTGAATAAAAGATACCCTAAACTCACAGAGCAAGAGAAAAAACGCAGAGCTACAATTATTGGAATGAGCTCATTAAAATTTTTTATTCTAAAATTTAATCCCAAATCAGATTTTGTTTTTAATCCGAAAGAGAGTATTTCATTTGAGGGAGAAACAGGCCCTTATATCCAATACTGTTATGCTCGAATTCAATCTATTATTGATAAATCTAATGAAAAAATTGATTTGAATATTGATTATGAAATATTAAATCATGATAAAGAATTGGATTTAATTAAATTGCTTAATTATTTTCCAGAAATAATTGACTCTGCTATAAACACTTATGGAAATCATCTGATACCTCAATATCTACTAAATCTATGTCAATCTTTTAATTCCTTCTATAGTAGCTGTCAAGTTATTTCAGATACAAAAGAATTAGAAAAAGCAAGATTGTTATTAATAAAATGTGTCCAAATTGTGATCAAAATTGGATTAAATCTTTTAGGAATAGAAACATTAGATGAAATGTGAGATTTAAATAACAAAAAAAAGTGAATTAAACATGAATTTTTTTGATTTTGGCGAAATAATAGAAAATAATACCGAATTTGTAATTTTTGGCATTCCTTGGGATTATTTGACCTCAATACAAGCCCCCAATTCTGCTATTGCACCTAAAAAAATTAGAGAAGTAACTGAAAATTTAGCACTTACAACTGAATTAGGATTTGATATCCCAAATATTAAAGCGGTTGATATTGGAGACGTAAAAATTGAAGCAAAGAATGTTGATAAAAATCTAAATGAGATAAAAACATATCTGGATTTAATATACCAACAAAAGTCGGATATAATACCAATCATGATAGGGGGTGATCATTTTTGTTCTTTAAATGTCATCAAGGCTGTTGGCGATCATTTTAAGAAAAAAGAAGAATTTGGAGTATTAATTTTTGACTCCCATTTAGATTTTTATGAAGAATGGGATAAAGGGGTATATTCTCATGCCACGATTTCTCATCGAGTTTTTGATTTAGATTATATCAATAATAAAAATCTTTTTATAGTCGGAACTAGGGATATTGATATTCCTGAGTTAGAAAATGCGAAGAAAGAAGGAATTGGTTATTTAGATGCGTATTTAATTGCCGAAATTGGTATAAAAAATTATGTGAACAAAATAATAAGCTTTTACAAAAAATCGAATATAAAAAACTTATATGTATCCATAGATATTGATGCGTTGGATCCCTCCATCGCTCCTGGCACGGGTTTTGCAATCCCTGGAGGATTTTCTTATCGAGAAATGTGGCAAATCCTAAGAGAATTAACGAATCATTTTAATATTCAGGCGTTTGATGTAGTAGAGGTCGCACCAAATTTAGATCTCCCTAACAATATCACATCCAATTTGGCCGCAAAATTAATCGTAGAATTTATGAGTTTTATAGCAAATAAAAATTAAAGCAAAAATATGTCAGATAAAGATTTTAAAGAAAATTTAAAGAAAGTCAAACAATTCAAGATAAAAAAGGATATCGATATTATCGAGATTATTAATAATCTTAAGCAAACCGGCTTTAATGCCAAAAGATTAGCATTAGTATGTGAAATTTATAAAGAAATGGTCGATGATAAGGATTGCGTTAAATTTTTTGGATTAGCCGGAGCAATGGTACCGGTGGGCATGCAAGGCATAATTCATGATTTTATTGAAGAAGATTTTATAGATATTTTAGTTACTACAGGAGCGAATTTGACGCATGATATTGCAGAAACTTTAGGATATCATCATCTTCAAGGTGAGCAAGAGGTTGAAAATTTAAATGATGTCGGGTTACATGAAGCCGAGATAAATAGAATTTATGACGTGTATTTGCCAAACAAAGTTTATGAGGGGATTGAAGATTTTGTTAAAACGCTTAAAATTCCAGACTTACATATGCCCGTAAGTGCTTTTTTAAAATTCTTAGGGGAATGTCTTCCCAAAAACTCTAACTCGATTTTAAAGATCTGTTCCGAAAAAAACATTCCCATTTTCTGCCCAGCGTTTACCGATTCTGGTTTAGCCTTGCAATTAGGTTTTCATCATCAAACCTTAAATCTCAATCACTTTAAAGATATGCTAGAAATGGTAAATTTAGCATGGGATGCGAAGAAAGCAGGAGTGTGTATTATTGGGGGAGGGGTACCGAAGAATTTTATATTTCAATCTATGCAATTTTGTCCGAACGCGGCCTATTATGCCATTCAAATAACAATGGATCGCCCTGAACCAGGAGGTCTTAGTGGTGCAACTCTCAATGAAGCAATATCTTGGGGAAAAGTGAGTGAGAACGCCAAATATACCACCCTTATTTCTGATGCTAGTATCGTCTTACCTATTCTCTTTTGGTATCTAAAAAAATCTAAAGAGCTAGGATAATTGGGAGTGGTGTGGAGAAAAACAACAATAACGCATTTTTAAAAAAGAGTACCTTTTAATCTCTCATCAATTGTTTTTGTTTCAGAACCAAATATTTCATCCAATTTTGTTTTGAAATTTTGAAATTGAGAAATTTCCGATAAATTTTTCCCCTCAAATTGTTCTTTAAATTGACGAAGAGCTTCTTTTAATGCAGGAAGTACTACTTTTGATAAATGTTTATCCATTTTTTTCTCCTTGTCTAAGATCACATAAGCAATAATAGGCTCTGTCTCTGGATCATCTTCAGACCGTATTTTACTTTCTACAAATGAAATTGCAAATCGTTTCATTTCAAAATATTCAATGGTATCTTTCGCAAATGCACTTTCAGCAAAATTTAAGAGAGCAGTCAATAAAGCAGAACGAAGATCTTTATCAATCTTATCATCAGAAGTTTGATGGTACCTCGCAAATACTAAGGTAAAGCCTCTAAATAAAATACCACTCTCACGGATAACCATGGTATTACTTTAAAAAAATTATTTTAAAAAACTTCTAGTCTCAATTTGAATAGCAAAGGTTTATTATGTTAAATATACCATATCTTTCTATTAAATTTAATTAGAATTTTAAAAAGCATAAATTAAAGCTGTTTATACCAATTATTAAAAAATAATTTCCAGTGTAATAAGTCTCTAAATATCTCCCCGTTCCAAGCTCTTAAAATCTCAAAATAGTTATCCTTATAATCTCCGATCAATTGTTTCCTAGAATAGTTTTTTGAAACTTTTTTAAGTACGGAGTTTTTAAAGGGATTAGAGGGCAATTTCCACCATGCTTTAATAAATTTGCTTCCATATTTCTTCCGATAATAAACCATATTTTTATACACGAATACATTCGGATAATTTGAAAAAAGTGTGGGACTAATTTGAATATTCTTATGAAGACAGTTATCGTTTACAAACTCCATTGTTTCATTAAATGAGTGGTGGTCTTCTCCTGGAAATCCGGCCAATAAATTTATCCTGCAATAGGGTCCATTAGCCTTTTTATAATGATCTAAAATTTTTTCCATGGTTTGAATATATTTTTTTGGGGTTTCAGTTTTGTGCATTTCAATCAGTAGATTTTTATTCGCAGATTCGAATCCAAAACCAATTATCATATTAGCCTCCCTATATTTCTTAATCAAATTGGAGCGATCTTCAAAATTTTCGACTCTACTCTGACATGAAAAGTTAAATGTATCTGAGAAGTTATTTTGAATTATGTATTCTAATACTTTCTCACTGATAGATACTCTGCCGAATGATTGATCTGCAAACGCTATTTTTAGCAGGTTTGGGTTGTAATCTCCCACAAGTTGACATAATCGAGTAAAATCTTCTTTAAATTTTTCAAAAGTAACATTTCGAAAAGGGAAATTTAATGCACAAAAAGCACATTGATAGGGACATCCCCGAGACATATAAAACTCAAATTTAAACTTGTTTTTAAAAGGATATTGCGTTAGGTATAATTCATAATCCGGAAATGGTAAAGTATTGATATCTATACAATTTTTTGAGTTAAATATATTCGGTTTGCCATTACCCTTTAATATTCCGGATTCAAGCAGATCTATTAAGATTAATTCAGCTTCACCCTTAATTATAAAATTAAAAGGAGAATTTTTATAGGTAAAATCTTCAGGAACACCTGTTGGATGATAACCCCCCACAATTATATTTTTTTTAGGAAATTCACACTTAATTAATGTAGCTATAAAATTAGTATAACTATATTGATAACTGGTATAGCAGTTTATGCCTATATTATCGAATTCTTGAATTCCCTTTTTTTCCAAGCATTGAAAAAAAGACTTTTTAAATCGATCAAAATCTCCGTCCACTTGTCTGGTGTTCGTTTTTAAAAAAGGATTCGTTAATTTTTTTTCATTGAATTCAAATGGTTCTTTAATTGCTAAATTAGGATACTTTTCTTGTTCTAAGCGCAAATCGATTATATTAGTTTTAATATTCTTTCTACTCCTCAAATATGAGGAAATTTGAAGAGTTCCTAAAGGGATATCATTATAATATAGTAATTTTTGATAATCTTCAATATAAAGAAAATCAGGGATTATAAATAGAAGGTTTCCAACTTGTTCAAGCATATACAAACCAGATATTCTATAAATTCTACTATTTTAATCAAGTAACAATTATATAAACTCATCTTTAATTAGCTTTTATTAATATATTCCTCCAGAAATTGAAGAACTTTCTTTAATATTTCATTCTTAAAATTTATTCGATCCGTTTTAAAATTAAATTTTTCAACAAAATTCTTATTATCTGAAGAAAATCCGATATAAACCAAACCTACTGGCTTTTCAGGGGTACCTCCTGTGGGACCTGCTATACCTGTAACTCCTATTCCTATATCACAAGGTTTTGACAAAACTCTAACTCCATTAGCCATTTGCTTAGCAACCTCCTCTGAAACTGCTCCGAATTTCTCTAAAGTCTCTGGATCTACTTTTAAAATATCAATTTTCGCTTGATTTCCATATGACACTACACCCCTTTCAAAAACTTTTGAAGACCCAGAAATATTAGTTATCATATGAGATATATATCCTCCAGTACAAGATTCCGCTAACGCTACTAAAAGTTTTTTATCCGCAAGTGTTTTAATAATAGACTCTATTCTTTCTAATATCTCCATAGGGACTATCTTTATAGATTTTAATAGTTTATATCAATTTACAATATTAAAATAATAAGGATTACAAATAAAAATTATATTAATTTGATTTAGTAGAGAGTTGAAAATTATGATTATAGACGTTCATTATCATTCAATTCCTTATTCTTTGCCAGCTGAAAGAATAAATATGATGATCGAAGAATGGCCAATGCGAATAGCGAAAATCATGGGTATTGAAGTGCAAAAAGAAATTCTCATACCAAGGGCTCAAGAATTATGGGGTGATTTAGACGGCTCCAAAATGATCAAACTAATGAATGAGAGTGGAATTGATTTTACAGTAATTTGTAACGTTGATAATTCCACAATAGAGGGTGCAACTGTTGACAAGGTCCAGGAAATAAACAAGAGAGTAGGGAACATAGCAAAAGAATACCCCGACAGAGTAATGGCTTTAGCAGGAGTAGATCCAAGGCGTTTAGATGCATTGGAGATGTTAAAACAATGCTTTGAAGAATTTGGCATACAGGGGCTGAAATTTCACGGTGATCATGGCTATTATCCTAATGGTCCTGAATCTTACAAGTTACTCGATTATTTAGAAAAAAATAATGGAGTTTTACTAACTCACACTGGTCCTATACCCCCACCAAGCCGCCCTAAATTTGCAGAACCAATTGAACTTTCCGATATAGGAGTGGACTTTCCCAATCTTAAGGTAATCGCAGCACACATGGGATTAATTAACTGGAGACCTTGGGCTGCATTAGCCGCCTCTCAACCTAATCTTTATGGAGATTTAGCAATGTGGAGTCCTTATGCTTACGGAAAATTTAAGTTGTTTTGTCGTGAATTACGTGATATTATAGATTATGCTGGGGTGGAGAAAATACTTTTTGGTTCAGATTGTCCTATTTATGATGTGGTTTTGCCGGTAAAAGATTTCATTGCAATAATTAAAAGTCTCCCTAAAAAAGCTCCAAAAGGAATAAATTTTACAAATGAGGAAATTGATGCTATTTTGGGGAATAATGCTGCTAAATTTCTTGGATTAGATGAAATAAAAAGTATTGAATAAAAGATATTGAAAAGATATTTTATATTTTATAGATAATAACTATTTTTCAGTTAGAAAAATATTTTGAAACTTTATTAAAAAATCACTGGAAATGTTCTGTTGAGTATTTCATTTGGAATGAATCATTTTATTTAATTATTAAAGAAACCTAATTGCTGATCTTCACATAAAAGCTAACTTCTAATAAAAATTGTATATTTATATTTTTTTTTGCTATAAAGATTTAAAATCTTTTATTATTATTATAACAACTACTAAAAATAAAAATTAACAACAGTAATAAATTATTAAGGAATAAAATTTTATATAGTGAAATTTTAAAGTACTTATAAGAAAACATGCGAAAAAAAATCTACAGAGTGATATAATGAGCAATACTGAAAATGCATTTGTGTTTAAAATTACGGTAATTGGCAATGGAGCTGTTGGAAAAACGTCATTAATTAAAAAATATACGCAAGGTTCCTTTCAGAAGGATTATATTAAAACCTTAGGGGCACAATTTTCTAAATATGATGAGGAAATAGATGGGAATAATGTGAAACTATTCTTCTGGGATATAGCAGGACAGGCAGAATTCATGTTTATGCGCCCCACCTTTTATAAGGGATCCAAGGCAGCAATAATAGTCTTTTCCCATGCTCCTGAAGAAGAAGAAAGCTTTGAGCATGTAATAAATTGGCATGACGATATCAAAAAGTTTTGTGGAGATCTTCCAATAGTGTTATTTGGAAATAAAATTGACCTAGTGAAGGAAGAGGATTTAGACGAAAAGAAAGTTAAGGATTTAGTAAAAAAGCGAAAATTTTTAGGATATTATAGAACGAGTGCTAAAACGGGAAGTGGAGTATATGAAGCATTTCAAGCAATAATAAAGGATTTATATAATAAATATAAAGACGCATGAAAAGAGTTTGGACATGTATGATAATCAAGAATATCCGAAGATTTTATTTTTCTCATCAACTCATTGTGCTCCTTGTAAACCTGTGGAAGAGATGTTAAAAAGGATTAATATTTCCATGTTTGGTAAAAGATTAAATATTGAGAAAGTAGACATTGAAAAAAGTCATAAATTAACACGAGATCACAATATCACTTCTGTGCCGACCATTATCATTGCTGACAAAAGATTATGCGTGGATATTCAAGAAGAAGAGATAATTGACGCAATTCTGTACGGATTTATAAGTTCGGTCAAAATATAAAGTTATTAAGAAAAAAATAAAAATAATTCATATTATAAAGAAAGAATAAAAAAAGTGAATTGGAATGGATAGAAAATTACTTTCAAAAATTTTAACTCTCATGAAAAGCCATTTAAAAGAGGGAAAAGCAATCGGGGATTTAAAATTGGGAAGTCTATTGGCACTGGGACATCAGCTTGAGGCCATTTTTTACTACTTGGGCCATGAATTAGGAACGACTTTAGATACCAAAAAATGTGATGATGAAGTTAAAATTCCCGAAGAATTAAAAAAAGTAGTCTCAGAGTATAATATCGGAGATATCACGATTAAAGAGGCTTCCAACGAAATAATTACTTTAAATTTAAAGAACCATAGTTCTACTAAAGACTTAATCGGAAAGGGCATTAAAAGCGATGGGAATTTCTGTTCTTTTGAAGCAGGAATGCTGGCGGGAATCGTGGAACGGATGACCAATATTCATTGTTTTGCACAAGAATTGAATTGTAGTATGCAATCTGGTAATAACTTCTGTGAATTTATGATTGTTTTCCAAAAAGACTAATTTATGGAAAAATTAACCAAGAATTATTAATAGATCTAAATTTTGCTCTAATATTATATAATCACATATCAAACATCCTTGCAATCCTAAGGTGTTTTATTATATCTTTTCCCAATAACTCTCCAGGTATAAAAAAATATATTCAGAAATGTCCTATTTGTAAAAGAGAATATTTTCAGCAAGATTTTGTTAAATGTGAAAATTGTAATAACAATATTTGCTTAAAATGTGTAGTAGTAGCGGGGAAATATGGAACATTTTGTAAGAATTGCTTTAATAAATTTCCTCAAGCAAAACGAACTCAGTTAAGAAAAGCTACAAAAAAAGTGAATTTTTGGGCTAATCATGGGTATTCTATTTTTGTGGCCTTTATTGGATGCACGATCTTCTCATTTAGCTTATACTTTTTACATGAGATATTTTTTTTTTTTGGAGTAATCTTTGGGATTGCAACGGCGATTTATGGGTATTTTCTTTTCAGATTTTTATCTCGATGGTAAGTAATATAGTAGTAAAAAATATGGAATGGGAATTATGAAAATGTCAAGAAATAAATTAAGAAAACGATTTCATGTATGATAAATTAATTAATTACAAAATAAGAAGAAAAACATTAATAAGAATGATTTGTATTATTATGAAAAAGAAAATAATACTTTAAGCTGATCAATTATGACTGACCAGATAGATTATATTGTTAAGATTTGTTTATTGGGGGAAGCCGCGGTAGGAAAAACCTCTTTAGTGTATCGATTTATAGAAAACAAGTTTAGAGATAATTATAAAAGTACTCTTGGAGTGAATTTACTCAAGAAAGATATGGTTATTGATGACTATGGAGGAGTTAGTTGCCAAATTTGGGATTTAGGCGGTCAAGAATCCTTTAAAAGTTTGAGAAGACTATATTTAGAGGGTGCCAATGGTGCGCTTGTAATTTTCGATACCACTAAACGAAAAACTTTTGAAAAATTGGATGAATGGATTCATAGTTTTAAGGAATCCCGGGGTGAAAAACCTTTATTGTTGATAGGGAATAAAATAGATTTAGAGGATAAGAGGAATGTAAAAGATAATGAAGCAAATGACTATGCTACAAAAAATTCGATGGATATAATATTAACCTCAGCCAAAACCGGAGAAAATGTGGAAAAAGCATTCAAAGCTTTAGTTAAAACCATATTAGATGGGGTTTCAAAAGAGAAAAATGAATAATTATATCTTTTTTAATATTATTTACTTTTCATTAAAAAATTTTAATATCCACAAGAAAAAGTTAAAAAGTTTTTTATTTAGTCTGAAAATTTGGGGATTCTAAGGCAATTTATTTTTAAATCAACTAACCTTTATAAAGGATTAATATTTATTTAAATATTAACATAAAAATATTGATCAGTTAAAATTATCCTTATTTTAATTTTGAAAATTATATCATAATAATCACCTTTAGATGTTAAAATGGCAGAAGAAGAAGAAGAATTTGATGAGGAAGAGGAAGAGGAAATAGAGGAACAAGAAGAGGGAGAATATGATTATGAAACGGATCTAGACTATAAAATCGAAAACGTTGTAGCCACTGTAAGTGTCGAAATCACAGAAAAAATAGATCTTAACCAAATCGCACGCAAACATGCGGAAGTGGAATATAATCCTGAGCGTTTTCCAGGACTTGTTATGAGAATTGAGAAACCTAGAGCCACAATCTTGATTTTTTCTACCGGAAAAATGGTTGTTACGGGATTACGCAAAGCGGCTGAAGCACCTCGAGTAGTGGATAAGGTAGTTAAAAACATTAGAAAAGCGGGAATTAAAGTATCTAATCCCGAAATCACGATTCAAAATATTGTGGCATCGGGGGATTTACATACTAATATTGACCTTAATATGGCAGCCATCGTTATGGAATACGCGATGTATGAACCGGAGGTGTTTCCTGGCTTGATATACCGAATGCAGGACCCTAAAACGGTGTTTTTAATCTTTTCTACAGGCAGAATTGTTTGTACAGGTGCGAAACAGAAAGAGATCGTAAGAGATGCGGTTTTAAAATTAAACCAGCAAGTAAGAGAGCTAGGCGTCGCGAAGAAAGACATTGGCGATACTGAATATCAAGATATAACCTTTATTTAATAATCTTTATTCTTTTATTTTTTTTTATTACATTTTAAAGTAAATGAGTTTTATCCTAATTCAAAAATTTCTTTTAATGTTAGCTCCCCCATATTTCTTATTGAATTGCTATACTTTTAATCTAAAAACAATTTTCTATAAATTACTTTCTGAAATTCCTTTAATAGCGAACTATCTAGAATTCCTTCATTATGATCATTTAAATAAACTAAAATTAATTCTCCAGTACCTAAATCTTTAAAGCCTGATACTTGAAAATGGTCTAAACTATTGAGACAAGAAATATAGATTGAATCATTTTGATTGTCAAAATTTAAACACGAGGAACATATAGGACAATGGTTATGGGAAATGGAATGAAAAATTTGAAGAAATTTATGATTTTTTAGGGAAAGACTCATAACTAAATAAAGAATCATCATATTATTGAAAGCCAATAGTATTGGAATATTGTTAAAATATTATTCTCACAATACTGAAATTATTTTTGTAAAAATAATGCATTATAAGATTCTTTAGAATGCTCTTTTTAGAAGACATAATATATAGTAAAAGTCAAAAAAAACGCTCTAAATTGTCTATAGTTAGGATTTTTGAGGAGTTTAGAAGAAATAAGCTCAGAATTGGATGTAAGAACCTTTAAATTCTTGTTTTTCACTTATAGCTTTAATTGAATTAATATACTCTTCATATAACTCTTTTAATAAATTAAATTCTCTTGCTTTATTGAATGCTAAAAGAAACAACTGGTTTAAGGTTTTATCATTGTTTTTAAGATAAATGTTCTCCCGCTCATCTAAAAGATCGCTGTATTTATCGAGGAAATTGCAAAGTATATATCGATTTTCATTTCTTAAGTTAATTTTGTTCAATGCCCCGTACATCTTTAAAATTAAAGGCCCTTGAAATTTGATATGATTGTGATGCATGGCTTGAAAGGCTTGAAGATACTTATTTCTTTTAATAACAATAGTCATACGATAAGATTTTCTAATATCATTATAATATGAAAGTAATACGTAGATATTATGAAAAAAGTACTTTATTTAAAAGTATATTTATCCCCTTTCAATTATTTAAATCTTCATATTGTAAATTGGTTAAAAGTAAGAAACAATTAAAAAATTAAAAGAAACCTAATTATTTAATTTCTCTATAAATAATGAGAAATGAGTTATTTTGGGTGTTCATTCTTGATGATTGTAGCGGCACCCATTCCAAGTCCAACGCACATGGATGAAATTGCATACTCTTTTCCTTTAAGTTCTAATTGATGAAGATTCGTGCCGATTAATCTCGTTCCCGTGGCTCCTGTTGGATGTCCTAATGCTATGGCACCCCCCCACACATTAAATCTGGGATCTTTCCAGTCTAAGCCTAATTCAAAGCAACTTGCATATACGACAGGGCTAAATGCTTCATTGATCTCAATGAAATCCATGTAATCTAAAGTCATGTTTGCTCTCTTTAAGGCCATAGGAATTGAATCAATTGGTCCTGTGAGCATTAAGACGGGATCCGTTCCAATTACCGCATAATTTATGATTGTAGCTCTGATTTTAAACCCATATTCCTCAGCAAGCTCCCGAGTCATCCATAATTGTGCTGCAGCTCCATCGCTAGTAGGACAACTATTACCTGCGGTTAAGAAAGCGGTACTCTTCCTACCTGTGATGGTTCTTAGGGTGGCTAGCTTTTCCATAGAAGTTTGCGGACGTGGGGTTTCGTCTCTCTCTGTTAACACCGAAAGACTTGCATCTTTAGCCACTTCATTATTATCATCCAGCATCACTTTTCCGTTTTCATCTAACTTGGGACACCACATGGGTTCAATTTCTTTTCCTCTCTCATCCCAAGTGGTTATCGCTTTTTGATGGGAATGGAAAGAAAGACTATCCAATTCATTACGTAATTCTGCTAAACTAACTCCTGCTTTTTGCATCCAATGGACACCCATAGCATGAGCAGAAGGTATTTGCCCAGCAAAAGGTGCTTTATATTCTTTCATTTTCTCAACGACGTATGGGTGTGTTACTATTTTTCCATTTGGGTTCACCATGATTCGTTTATTTTGTTCGCTATCCCAAATATAAGAATCTTCCATAATTGGATATCGATTTTGTACTTCTACTCCCCCGCAAATAACACAATCGTGTAACCCTGAAGCAATTGCTTGCCACGCACTCATGACTGACTGTGCCCCACTTGCACACTGGCGATTAATTGACATACCTGGAACTTTGACAGGAAGATGGGCTGCTAAAGCCGCAGTTCTCCCGAGATCTAAAGCACAATCCCCAATTTGACTATTACATGACACAATAGAATCTCCAATTAGGTTAGGATCAATTTTTATTCTATTGAGAATAGTATGATAACAATGAACCACTAAATCATCCCCTCGATGTCTCCCAACCGTTCCATTTTTCTTTCCGATTGGAGTTCTAACATAATCTACTAAGACGGGTTCTCGCTTTGGATCCTTAAAATACTTTTCATACATACTAATAGGTTCTGGCATAAAATTTCACATTATTTTTACCTAATAAAATTTGGTTTTATTATTAATCATTATTCAAAAATGATATTTTGACAAATTATCTTCTCAATCTTCAGAGAACTAGAATAGTAGCGGATTTTCTAATCGATTTTATAAGTTAAATTCTATGCTGGTCCATCCATAGTTGGATATTCTCTTCATTAATGTCATTATTCTGAGATTTCAATAAATTAATGGATTTTAATAATCTCGAAATTCATTTAACCCATCGAATAGTGCCACAATATTTTGGGGAGGGACTTCGGCTGTAATATTATGGATGTTTGCGGCAATATAACCCCCATCCGGTTTAAAACACTCCAAATTTCTTCTTAGTTCATCTCTAATTTGATCAGGGGTGCCAAATGGGAGCGTTTTCTGAGTATTGCAGGCACCTCCCCAGAAAGTAATAATATTGCCAAAACGATTTTTTAAACTACAGGGATCCATATCATAAGCAGAAATTTGAACAGGATTAAAAGCATCATAGCCAATTTCGGCCCAATGTGGAATAAATAGCGGAACTGAACCACAGCAATGATAATTTATTTTAATATCGGCTAAATCATGTACTTTTTCAGATAATTGTCTTTCTATAGGCTTAATCATAGCATCATATAATTCCAGATTCATGATAGGGCCTGCTTGTTCTGCTAAATCTCCATTTATGCATATGATATCCAAATATTCTCCTACTTCATTGAAAAAGGTAATATTATAGTCAATCCAGTATTGTAGTAGCTCTTCCATAGCGGCTATAAGTAATTCTTGCTTCGTTCTTAAATATCTTAAAACCTGAGTAAATCCAAATAAAAAGGTGGTATATTCATATATACATCCCGTAGGGGGAGTTACAAGGGCATAATCGGTAGTTTTCCGTAAATTTTTAGCATAATCCCTCAATCCCTTGAAGGGTGTTTTATCTTTTCCGTCTGGCCATTCATAATTTTTAATATCTTGAGTCGATTTGCACTCTGAAAGAGGATGGACAACGGGATCATAATATAAAATCTCATCTAAATCTTTTTCTGCAAAATTTCCCCAAAACACTCCGAATTGATCATATACACCAACATATTTCCCCTCATATTGAGGCTCAAAATCATCAATTTTTATCATCCCTCCCAATGGGCGAATATATCTAGTATCAATGTTAAATCTCTGTAATAATTCTTCACATGGCACCGCTAATTGTTGTACAAAATCATAAGTTTGAATTTGATTGTCCTCAATTTCCAGAAAATCAATTAATTTTTTATAAGCTTTAATATGAATACCTGATTGATTTCCTCCCAGATCAAGGGGAACTTTATCTGGTTCTTTATGATTAAAACTCGTTAAAATACGCTCTCTTGAATTCATAATTACCAATTTTTTTGAATTAAATTTATTTAAATCAAAAATAAGCTAGGAACATAATTTTTTTTTTATTTTAATTTTTTATGCAATTTAATCAATCTTGGATAATTTAAAAGGAATAGTCAAATCCTTTGAATTTATTTTCCGGCTCTTTGAATTCATAATTTATATCTTCAACTTTAGCATATTTAGGACCTTGTTTAGCAAACTCTAATAATTCAAGTAACTGATCTTCAGCACCCTCAGCTTCAATATATACACTTCCATCAGGCATATTTTTGACGATTCCTGTGAGACCCAATTTTCGTGCTACTTTTCTGGTGGTGTAGCGAAAAAAAACCCCTTGAACAAGGCCATATACCGTAATTATTATTTTTTTCATAATAAAGTGAATTGTTCTTTTTAATTATATAGTAGCTAATTTTCTCATGATGTTAATATTATCATCTAATTCCTCTTTTGTAATACCAGGATAAATATCTAACGCAAAAATCTCTTTCGCAACCGTTTCAACAACCGGGAGTTTTAATGTGGGTTAATTTATTTCTTTTCCATAAAAAGGACAGCTCCATGGACAACCCTTGGGGTATCCAATCTTTTGCTGGAATAATTTGGTCTCGTATAAAGGTTTAGGGTACAGCGTTTTACCTTTAGGAAATTTAGAGATAAATTGATCTTTATCCAAACCAATAAGTTCCGGGTGAATTCTTCCAATCCAATAATTGTAGGCCGGTTCGCAATACTCAGGGATATAGGGAGAATCTATTCCCTTGATTTCATTTACCCCATCAGTTAAATATTGAGCATTGGCATTTCTAATCTTTATATATTCGTCCAATTTCTTTAATTGGACCCTACCAATTGCTCCTTGGATTTCCGTCATTCTATAATTCCATCCTAATCGATTATAAGTGTACCAATAAGGTTCCCCATGATGCTTTAACAAACGACACTGCCTAGCTAATTTATTACTATTGGTAGTCACCATCCCTCCTTCACCGGTGGTCATATTTTTTGAAGGATAAAAACTAAATGCTCCCAAGTCCCCCATGGAGCCTACTTTCTTGCCCTTATATTTAGCTCCATGAGATTGACAAGCATCTTCGATAATAAATAAGTTATTTTTTTCAGCAATCTCCAGAAGGGAATCCATATCAGCCGTGACCCCCGCTAAATGCACGGGGATAATGGCTTTTGTTTTTGGAGTAATAGTTTTTTTTACCGATTCCGGATCTAAAGTATAGGTTTGGTTATCAATATCGGCAAATATAGGTATTGCGTTATTGTGCAAAATAGAACTGGCGGTGGCGATAAAAGTAAATGGAGGAACAATCACCTCATCTCCAGGACCGATATCTAAAGAAGCAATAGCAATATGCAAGGCGGCAGTTCCAGAATTTACCGCGATTGCATGCTTAACTCCTATATATTCAGCAAATTCTCTTTCAAAAGTCTCAACCACTTTTCCTGCTAAAGATGAAAGCAGTCGGGAATCCAACACTTTCATGACTGCTTTTTTTTCCTCTTCTGAAATATCCATGGTTCACTCAAAATATTATATTTATTCAAATTATAAAATTAACAATGATCGTATAAATAAAATTAAGTTCTAAATATTAAGAATATGATGAATATATGAAAGGACTATCAACCATTTCAAAAATTTAGATAATAGGTATCATTTTGACTATCATACTCCACAATCTTATTTTTAATAAGATTTTGAAGCACATTTTCTAACCAGCGTTTACTTGTTTTTACCTGTTTCTGAATTTCTTTAAAGCTTAATTCATCATGCATAGCCAATAAAAATAGAATTCTACTTTTAACCTTTAAATGGTCCGATTGTATTGCTCTTTCAAATTTTTTTTCTAAATCATACACTCTCATTTTTAATTGGGCTACTTCGTTGCTCAATTTAGCGATGACCTCATCTCTGGTTCTAAACACATTTAAGCTAAATTGAAAAATCCGTTTTAGCTGAATTTTCAAATCCTTCTCATTGGGATATTTATCAAGTTCTTTGTTGAATTCTTCAAGAACAATGAGATAATCATTCCCTTCATCATATTTGTCTAATACTAATACAATAACAATTTCTTTCTCGGGATTATAAAAAGATACCGAATTCCAGTCTTTTTCCTCGGTTATTATATACGACTCGGCAAAATTATGAGAAATTTGTATTTGTTGAATTACATTTTCCGGGATGTCTAATTCTTCGGGATATTTTAAGTAAACTGTACCTCCTATTACTTGATCCCATTTAATTAAGAATATACCAGTGGGAATGCTATTTCACCAAACAAATTCCAAAATTCAAAATTTAAATTAAAATTTCATATTAATAATAAATTCAATTTATAAATACTTAATTAAGCAAACATGTTATGCAAATATTTTTAGCAATGAATATGAACTCCGATAATCTTTCAATTTCGAAAGATCTCCTAAAAAAATAAATAGGTCAAAAATGATTTTTAAACTAGAGGATAACTTATGTCTGTTTTTTATGTTTATATTTTAGAAGTCACTTCTAAGAAAGGAAAAAAAAGTTATTACACCGGATATACGAATAATCTTTTAAGAAGATGGAGAGAACATAGAAATGGGAAAGGTGCAAAATATTGTCGTAGTAAAAAATTGGAATTAAAGTACTTTGAAACCTTTACGAATAGAACCTCTGCGATGAGAAGAGAAATTGAAATTAAAACCTTCACTAAACGACAAAAAAGGGAATTAATTAAAAAAATTAGTTGAATATACCCGTGGGAAAACAAAATTTTTTGATTTGCCTTGTGGGACTACCCGCATCAGGTAAATCCACCCTTGCTTTTAAACTGAAAGAATTTATTGAACAAAATGTCGATAAATTTAAAGTTAAAATAATTGATCCCGATAAGATTCGGGATGAAATTGCTCCTGATAAATTTAATCCTAAAAAAGAGCAATTAGTGAGAAAAAGATATTTAGAACAAATAGAAAAAGCATTAAAAGAGGGGTATGGTGTTATTTCTGATGATTTAAATTATTATACTAGCATGCGACATGATTTAAAGCTGATAGCTGATGGTCTTAATCTCAATTTTTTTATTGTCCACGTCTCCACTCCCCTCGAAATATGTTTGGAGTGGAACATACAAAGAGGGAAACCGATTCCCAGTAGTGTAATTAAAAAAATCCACCGCAAATTTGATGGATTCGATAAGTACAGATGGGATTATCCTACTGCCCGTATAAACCTCTCAGAAGTCAAAGATTTTGATGCAACTTTTAACAATTTATTGAATACTTTTTTCTATCAAGCGGAGAAGGTTTATAAGAAAAAAAAAGAGAAGAAAGTAAGTCCATCCCCACCTCAATATAATGAAAGGCTAGATACGATAACGAGAAAAATTGTGAGTGAGGTTCTTAAGAAACAAGAATTTCATATTAAAAAAAAAAAAATTTTAGCTTGTCGAAAGGATTTTATAAGATTGTATTTAGATAAGTCTTTAGATGAGCCACTACTAGCACAAACTTTCAAAAAATATCTTGAAAAAAATTTAAACATAAAAATTTCCTAAGAGTTCTCTAAAATAACATATTAAAAATAAAGAAAAAGAAAATAAACCATAATTTACTTATTTTATTTGAATAAAAATTGATTAATTTATACCTAACAAACTTCGAATTAAGTTAAAAATGTCTATCGAAAATAGTCAACAAAAGAATGCGAAGCTTAGAATCGAAAGATTAGAAAAAAATAGAAGTGGACGGAGTCTATGTTATGTAGATCAAAATGTTCTCTCACAGCTCAGCTTAGCTACGGGAGATATTATTGAAATAAGAGGGAAAAAAAAAACCACAGGAATAGTCGTAGCAAGTATCGCGGATAAAGGAAAAGGAATAATCAGAATTGATGGGATTCAACGATTAAACGCGGGTGCTACCATTGGAGAATTTGTCACCATTCAATTAGCAGAAGTACACCCTGCCGAAGAAATAATATTAACTCCCACCAGACCGAATATTGATCTTAAACGGCAACGGGAAGCAATAAAAGGAAAATTAATTGATAAGCCGGTAGTTATTGGGGATATTGTAGACGTTTTAGGTTCTTTTCAGGAAGATGATCCCGATAATCCCATGAATGAAATCATGAAAATGCTCCCTTTTTTTAAAGGGGCGGGAAAGAGACCTACCATCGGCACCTTGAGATTAATTGTTGAAAATACTCGACCTACGGGAAAGGTAGTTCGGATCTCCCGTAATACTCGAATAAAAATTAATAAACGAGTTGCGGTTCTCAATGTATCAGGTGAAGTGGTTACATATGATGATGTGGGAGGATTAAGTGATGAAATTCAAAGGATACGAGAGATGGTGGAATTACCTTTAAAGCATCCGGAACTGTTTCATCGACTAAATATTGATCCCCCCAAGGGAGTACTATTCTATGGACCTTCAGGAGCAGGGAAAACATTACTAGCGAAGGCGGTTTCTCAAGAGTCAAATGCCTACTTTATTACCATTAATGGTCCGGAAATTATGAGTAAATTTTATGGGGCGAGTGAGGGAAGACTACGTGAGATATTTAGAGAAGCCGAAAATAATGCACCCTCGATTATATTTATTGATGAAATTGATTCTATCGCCCCAAAAAGGGGAGATATAACCGGCGAGGTCGAGAGAAGAGTGGTTTCTCAATTACTTTCATTAATGGACGGTCTCAGAGGGAGAGGAGAAGTTATCTGCATTGGAGCAACAAATAGAATCAACTCCATTGATCAGGCCCTTAGGAGACCAGGGAGATTTGACAGAGAGATTGAATTCGGGGTTCCTAATGTAAAAGGGAGAAAGGAGATATTTCAAATTCATACTAGAGGAATGCCCATCGAACCGGATGTGGATTTAAAACGGTATGCAGAAATTACCCATGGATTTGTAGGAGCAGATATTATGGCGGTGAGTAGAGAAGCTGCAATGTTTTCTTTAAGGAGAATTTTGCCCAAAATTAATCTGGATGAGCCTATTCCCGGGGAAATTATTCAAGAACTAAAAATTAAAAATGAAGATTTTATACAAGCTATTAATATGATAGAACCCTCTGCCATGCGAGAGGTGATGATCGAAATACCAAATGTGTCATGGAATGATATTGGAGGGTTAGAAGACACAAAACAAGAATTAAATGAAGCAGTGGAGTGGCCATTATTATATCCAAAGTTATTTAAGAAAGCCGGAATACGACCATTGAATGGAATTCTTTTATTCGGTCCTCCAGGTTGCGGAAAAACGTTACTTGCTAAAGCCGTTGCCACGGAAAGTCAATCTAATTTTATTACAGTGAAAGGACCGGAGATCTTTTCCAAATGGGTGGGAGAATCGGAAAAAACAATTAGAGAAATATTTAGGAAAGCACGACAGGCGGCTCCATCAATTATATATTTCGATGAGATCGATGCGATTAGCGCAGGTCGGGGAGAATATCAAGGTACCCATATATATGATTCTATTGTAAATCAAATACTGGTAGAAATGGACGGTATTGAAAATAGGGAGGGTATTGTTATTATTGCCAGCACAAATAGACCTGATCTGGTAGATCCCGCCCTTTTGCGCCCAGGACGGTTTGACCGACTATTATTTGTGACTTCACCGGACTATGATGCACGATTAAAAATACTTAAGGTCCATACCAGAGGAATGCCTTTAGCGGAAGAAGTCAAACTGGATAAAATCGCTCAAAATACCGAGGGGTATAGCGGGGCTGATTTAGAAAATTTATGCCGAGAAGCCGGTATGGTGGCTATCAGAGAAAAAATGAACGATTTAGATAAAATTGAACTAAGACATTTTGAAGCGGCCATGCAAAAAATTAAATCTACGTTGTCTCAACAAGTTATTGAAAGATATGAACAAATGGCAAAACAAATTACGGAATCAAGAAACATTACGGAATCTAAAGCAGATTTCTATAAATAAGAAGCATTTAGTATAATTATCAAAGGAACACTCTTTTTTATAATACTAATTTTTTAAGAGGAAATTTGATCGTTTTTTCTCAAATTGTCTCTTTTTTAAGGTAAATTCCCAATTTTTAAGCGTTATTTATCCAAACAACAATATTAAATAGAAACAACCTTTTTATCAAATGTTATCACAATCTCAGTTAAGTAAATGTATAGGAGATAGACTAAATGAGTGAAATTAAAATTAATTGGAATGGTCATATAGATAAATATCAGACCGCTATGGAAGAACTCAATTTAGATTTTTGCGTGCTTACCCGAGTAAAGTCTATAACCTACCTTACCGGGTGTTTTGTACCTTGGAAGAGTTATATCTTACTCCCTAAGAAAGGAATGGGAGACCCGATCTTATATACTGTCTTATTAGACGTAGAAAGAATTCGAGCTGAAGCGCAATCTAAAATCGACGTGCAAGGGTGGGGCCCCATGAAAGGGTTTTATTGGGAAAAAAAAATTCAATCCGCAGCCAAAAAAGCGGGAGTATTCAACCCAAAGGGCGAGCCTCCTAAAATAGGCGTGGAATTAGGGATAGATATCTGTGTTACGGGGCAAATGCTCTCCTACTCGGAAGCTGAACTGCTTAAAAAAGTATTTCCAGGGTGTAAGTTAGTAGATTTTAATGAAAAAACTGAAAGAATACAGTTCATAAAAGAACCAGAAGAAATTGCGATGTTAAAGAAAGCCAGTGAGATTACGGATGTGGGACAAGCCGTGGTGAAACAAACTTTACGCGAAAGAGCGCCGGGGAAAGTGTTTACAGAAAATGAAATCGCAGGAATCGGGACGTTGGCAATGAGAAAAGCAGGAAGTAATTATGAATGGACCTTCACCGGAAATCAAGAAATTGGATCGGGATATCGAGCCAGTTGGACCTTTAACGGATGCACCCCTGCAACCAACAAGGAGGTTAAGGAAGGAGAATCCTTATTAGTGGATTTACATAGCGAATACGGATGTTATTTAGGCGATCTCAGCCATAATTACGTACTGGGAACCTGCCCTTCGGAATTAAAAAAATTCAATGATGTCTATGAACAGCTCTGTTATACCCTGATCGATAATATGAACCCAGGAATTACGTTTGAAGAGTGTTATCAAGCAGTACGTAAAGTAGCCGAAAAGGAGGGCTATGGAAATGACCTTTTCTTTGGCATAGGGCATGGTATAGGGCTGATAGGGAATGAATCATGGCCTGTGGTAATCCCCGGAAAGGAATGGGGGCCCATGGTATTTGAAGAGAATATGGTGGAAATTGCAGCCATCGTGTTCAATCGTCCCGGACTGGGAGGTCTACGCTTAGAAGCGCCCACCCTTGTGACCAAAAAAGGAGCACAAGTACTCCCCAAAACGCCCTTGGAAGTAGACTATGTATAATCTTTTTTTTCCTTTTATCTCGTAGACCGCCCTCCGCTAAAGAGTATGAACGAACTGTTCAATGCGTGCCATTGCATCTACAAGAGCCTCCATCTTAGTCGCATAAGAAATACGTAACCGATAATTCGAATAGGAGCCAAAGATATCTCCCGGAACGATGGCAACTCCATAATCTTTAATCATTCTCTTAGAAAACTCAGACGCATCCATCTGAAAATTCTGAATAGAAGGCATGATATAAAACGCACCACGAGGTTTGACGACATCAAAACCTAGTTCATCTAATCGGGTAAACACAAAATTTCTTCTATTTTCATAGTCCTTTAAAATTGGTTCAAAAAAGCTAGTATCCATTTTTAACGCTTCAATAAAACCATATTGTGCGGCATGATTGGTACCCGCGACCGTATATTGTAAGTATTTTTCCATTAAATCAATGATTTCCTTACGGGCGGTTACATATCCCAACCTAAATCCCGTAGCAGAATATAATTTAGACATCGCATTTAAGGTAATCGTGCGGTCAAACATTCCCTCTAAAGAAGCAGGACTAATATGTTTTAACCCATCATATAGATAATTTTCATACACTTCATCACTGATTAAATATAAATCATTTTCATTCACAATATCTACGATTTCTTCTAATTCCTTACGGGTTAAGGCATATCCTGTGGGGTTATTCGGTGAACTGATTAGAATAGCTTTGGTTTTATCCGTAATTGCTGCCTTCATATGTTCAATATTAGGACTTAGGTCTTGATTTCTCTCGATTTCAATCACTTTTATTCCAAAAAAGGTACTACAATAAAAATAAGATACAAAATTAGGGGAAGATAAAATAATTTCATCCCCAGGATTGAAAATAGTGGCAAATGCAAGAGTTATGGCATTGGAACCGCCATTACAAAGAATTATATTTTCTTTCCAATTGGCTTGAATATTATTCATTTGATCCAATTTTTTTTCAAGTAATTCTAATAAGCGCGGCGTCCCTCGTGTAGGCGCATAAGTGGTAATATTATTTTTTAAGGCCTCAATATTTCCTCTGATAGCAGGTTCTGGAGTAGGAAAATCGGGTTGTCCTATCCCTAGACTAATAATATCCGTTCTTCCAGAGGCTAAATCAAACAATTCCCTAATTTTAGATTTGGGAGCTTTTTCTATTATATGTGATAAATCTTTCATAATTAATCTTACATTTATAACTAGATTTAAAAATTTTGTTTAATGAGAAGAATACTTAAAAAATTAGTTGATTGATAGAATATAAAATAGCTTAGTGAATTTCGCCTAAATTTTTTAATATCTGATGGACTAAATTTGTGAACGCTTGTTCTACATTTTCACCGTATTTTGCGCTGGTCTCTATAAAATCACTTGCCTCGATTTCATTAGCGTAATTTTTCCCTTGATCTGTAGAGACCACGCGCTCATCTTTTAAATCCACTTTATTTCCGATAAGAATGTAGGTTCCCTCTTTCTTAACATATTTTTTAAAATCTTTTAACCATTTAGAATCAATCGCTTCAAAAGTATTAGATCTGGTAACATCATAGACTAACAAGGCCCCTACACATCCCTGAAAGTACATACTTCGTATCACATTATATTTTTCTTGTCCCGCTAAGTCCCACATAATAAGACGCACACTGGCATTTATCTCATCTACATGTACATCTTTACGAATAATATTTGCACCAAGAGTAGGTTTATAATCTTCAGTAAAGCTTTGTTCTATATACATATTTATCAAACTGGTCTTACCAACTGCGGCATCACCAAGCACAACAATTTTAAAAACAAACTCTTTAGCATCTTCCGACATTTTTCATATTCCTAAGCTTGTGATTTATAATATTGTTTTATGTTATATTTAATTTTTTACTTTTTTTTTGATATTAATCTTAATATAAAATTGCTATGAGTAGGGTCATTAGGGTCTTTTAGTCCTGAAAAAGTGATTTCTATATTAGATGGTAAAGATTTTTGTAAACTATGAACTAAAAATCCTACAATAAAATTACAGGGAACCCCAACTTCAGAACAAAATATACAATTTTGAATCCCTAACGTCACGCTTTCAAGTTCACCCGTCATATAATCGTAGTTTTTATTTAAAATTTCAATTTTCCAATTAGTTTTAATCAGATCATTAATTTCTATGATAACTTCCTCAAAATTTTTCCCATATGGAAATAAGTAAAAGGAAAATTTTTTTCCGATCTCAAAGAGTAAATTATAACATCCATATAACAAACAATTTTGAGCAGAAATGATTTTTTTAAAAGAAAAGAAATCTATGGATGGATGAGGACCCGCATCTTTTAAATCTTTCAATTCTAATAATTCTGCTTCTCTTAAAATAGATTTAAGTCCGTCATAATCTAAGACATCCAAATAGGCTTGCATTAATGCCGTTAAAACTTTATTTTTTACCTCTCCTTTATAATCTCCAATCATTTCTGTTCTTTTTATAGCCCTTTTTTCTAAAAATTAATTTTAATATCTACTCCATATTGTTTTAAGATCTGATATACTAATTTTAAAAACGCCCTTTCCACATTTTCACCGTTTAAAGCACTGGTCTCTAAAAAATCAATAGCGTTTATTTTTTTTGCTAATTTTTCACTCTCCTCATAACTTACGACTCTACTGTTCTTTAAATCTACTTTATTTCCGATTAATAAGAAATCACACTTTTTTCTTATGTTTTTGTGTAGATCTGCTAGCCATTTGGATTCGATATTCATAAAAGTATCATCCCTAGTTAGATCATATACAAGGAGGGCTCCGGCACAACCTTCGTAATATGCTTGCCTACATTTCTCATATTTATCTTGACCAGCAATATCCCAAAAGATTAAGCGGATTAAAGACCCAATTTGTTCAATCTCAATATCTTTTGATATAATATTTACTCCTAAGGTTGGACGGTAATCACATGAGAAGCTATGTTCTATATATTGATTAATTAAGGAAGTTTTACCAACTGCCATATCTCCTAATAACAGGATCTTAAGTGTCCATTGTTTAATTTCAGGAGCAGTCATATAGCAAACCTACTTCTTATAAATCTAATAAAGATAAATCGAACCGAGGATCATTAACTCGGTTAATAATATGATTAATTTCATATATATAAATTTCAGCGGTTACAGAAACAATACTAGGTTGAGTTAAATGTCCACCAATAATACTATAATCTTCCATACCGACCGAGACATGTAAATGAATAATGGGTTCATCATCCTTATAGGATATATTGCCCATACACGAAATTAATTCCACATCCTCATCAAAAGTTTTAAATTTATATTCCTTTGTGTCGATATTGAAAAACCCGATGGTGATCTTTTTTAGTGCTCCAATAATATTAATTAATCCTGATTTTATTTCATGTTTCTTTATAACCTCTTTAATAGCATCAAAAATGTCCTCATTAGGTTCTACTTTTGCAATTATGACCCGATTCACAGAAGTTTCTTTACTTTTCAATGATTTTTTTCCTCTTCTTTTCAATTATGAAATCCTTTATTGTTCCAAAAGATTTTGGAATATGTTAAACTCTTATGTTCTTACACTTTTAAAATTATAGAATTTTTAAAGCTTTTTTATTTTTTATTTTTAGAATGTATTTTGCCCTAAATCACCATATAAATTATACACGGATTATGGATTATTTTTATTTATTTTTTTGAAAGGTCATATGAATTAATTAATAAAATTAGAAGTTATTAGTTTAGCTTACGCGATCTTGATAAAACATGCAATACTAAATTTTTAAATGCTTTTTCTACATTATCTCCGTGTTTTGCAGATGTTTCTATGAAGTCACTTGCATTAATTTTTCTTGCAAACAGTTCTCCTTCCTTTTTAGATATGACACGCTCTTCTTTTAAATCCTTTTTATTTGCAATCAGAATAAACACCGCATTATCTCTGCCATAATTTTTTAGATCACATAACCATTTTGATTTTATATTAGAAAAGGTGGATTCTCTAGTAATATCGTAAACAAATAGTGCTCCCCAACAGCCTTGAAAAAATAACTGACGGGAGAGATCATATCTTTCCTGACCAGCAATATCCCAAAGAATTAACTTGGCTTCAATATTTCTCTCCTCTATGATAACTTTTTTAGCTACAATATTCACCCCCAAGGTGGGTTGATAATCATTTTCAAATTTATGATCCACATAACGATTAATCAATGAAGTTTTACCGACTGCGGGATCTCCTAAAAGAGCTAACTTTAATATTATATTCGGTTGTTTTCCTTTAGACATTATTAATTAAACTGTCTATTATCTTTTTTTACAATTTATGAGTATTGCGACTTTATATATATTTGTTAATATAAGGGTGTTTATACTATTATTACACACAATTTTGGAAGATTTTATATGGCAAAACGGGCAATAAGAGTACCCTTTCATAGTTTAGACTCATGCTCAGAAAAAATGAATTCATAAGGTTAATTTTGGTTAAAAAAAAATTCAGTAGGAAAACAAGGATGAAAATATTATGATTCAGTATTCATATTTTATTCAGCTTTAAGTTTTAATTGATTGTGATTTTTCTTTATTTTTTGTGCGAATTTGAGGAGATATTTTAATCCTCGAAAAGTGTTCTTTAGATAGTATTTTAATTCATTAAAGTTCATTTTTCGATGTAATTTTCCTTTTCCTATCAAAGCGAAAATATAAAGAACTAATTTATTTCTTAATTTGATATAATCTTCTGGAAATGTATTAGATCTTCTAAATAGAATAGATTGCTTCATACAGTCCACAATTAAATCGTCTAAAATATTTTGCTCATGTAATTTCTCGATGTTTGTTGCAATTCTGCGGATTGAAGTATATCGAAAACTGTTATCGAAATAAATACAAATGTAAAATCCAAACTTAAAGACCCCTTTAGTAAATTCTCGCATTGATTCCATAGTGTTTTTCGATTTTATTGCCACTTTGAAGCTATTATCAAAATGATAAAGGCTCCTTGCTAATATATCGTCAAAATCATAGTTCAAATGAGCAATATCTGGTAATTTCTCCCGAATATCCTGTCCATACAAGTGAATAGAATTTTCGGGAAGTTTTAAATCTAAAAGACTCCATTCATAATTGGAAAAGGATTGTTTTTCAAAGGTACTTTTATTTTGATATGCTTCAAGCGTGTTAAAAGCAAGCCATACTTCACAATCCTCTAGTTTTTTTCTTTCATACCTAATTTCAGTCCAGTCTGGTTTAGGAATAGCTTCTAATGAGTTGACTATTACGATGAGGTCAAGATCCTTTTTTATCCAATCTGAGGGAAGAGATTCGTCAAAATAACTACCAATCCCGTATACGGAGATTATATTATCTGAAAATTGATCCTCAAGATCATTAAGTATTTTTCTTAATAGAAAACTGTCATTAACCTTGATTTTTACCATTAATAAAATTTAATCGTTTTTGGAATTTTAATCAAAATATATTTTACTTAATTTTTATATCTATATTTATAAGTTGAATAATTTAGTATACTTGTTTTATGGTTGAGAAAAAAACTATCTCTGGAGTGGAATTAATTCTTACTGAACCTGCCGAAGTTGATTTAGAATGGGTTGGAAATGAAGATATCATCAATGAATTAAAAGCATCTTGGATGATAGTGGATAAACAGGATCTCCCTTTAAATCCAAGAATTTTAGGGAAACCAGGAGTTGGGAAAACTACGTTGGCCTATGCAACAGGGAAAAGATTAAATAAACCAGTTTATATATTTCAATGTACAATGGATACCCGCCCAGAAGATTTATTAATAAGTCCTGTTATATCATCTGATAACCAAATCGCCTATGTAGCCAGTTCTTTGGTATCTGCAATGCTTAAAGGGGGAGTATGTCTGTTAGATGAGGGCAATAGAATGTCGGAAAAGAGTTGGGCATCATTAGCACCGTTGATGGATAAGAGACGATATGTAGATTCCATAATAGCAGGGATAAGAATTTATGCTCATAAAGAATTTCGTTTATGTGTCACCATGAATAGTGATAGTAGCACTTATGAAATACCAGAATACATTTCTTCCCGTCTACAACCAAAAATAATGGTTGAATTCCCGAATCGCACAGATGAGTTAAAAATTTTATCGTATAATCTTCCTTTTACATCTGAAGAACTCTTAGAGTATTGCGTAGATTTTCTTCAAAATGCGCATATTCATGAGCAACCTTACACTGTACGCGATGGGATAAATATTATTAGATATTACATGAAGAGTCGTGAAATACACGAGAAAAACAAATTGAAATTGAACAAAAAAGAATTTAAAAAATCCATACTACAGATTTTAGAACCCATTGCTATTCGGTTTTGCCCCGATGAGTATGAAAAGTTCCTAAAAGAAATAGAGAACGAAAAATTTCCAGACCGAATATTTTAGCTCAGATTAAGAATCTTATCGTCATTCATATTTAGAATATAAATTCCGGAGTTTTATTTATTAAGAAAGAAAAATAATTATATAACTATGGCACAGTTTTGTAGCAATTGTGGAGAAAAAGTAGATCCTTCATGGAATGCATGTCCAAAATGTGGTTCTCTTCTGGAAAAAGAGGAATATTCTCCCGCAACACCCCAATATTCACCTCAGCAGGTACAACCATCACAACCACAACCATATCAACAACCTACACCTCAATATTCTCAGCCAAAAGCTGGTACTAGTAGTGCAACTCTCTCTTTAATATTCGGTATCATCGGTCTTTGTTGCTGTGGATTTATTTTCGGAATATTAGCAATTTATTATGGAAATAAAGGTATTAATGAAGGAATCGATCCAGGAACAGCACGAGTGGGTCTAATACTGGGAGTAATAGATCTTATATGCGGTTGTCTTTGGTTCTTTGTAATGATATTCTTCTTTTATTAATAAGATTAGACTTTATGAAGTAAATCAAAATGCGTTAAAAATGCTGGATCTATTGAATTATTAATTATTAGAATTTTTTAAATTTAATAGAGCTAAGATAATTTAAAGCTCAATTCTAATTGAATTTCTAAAAGAAAATCAGGGTGTAAGTAGATAGCATCCAATAAACCTAATGAAAGAGACAAAATAAAGAAATTATATTTATATGGAAAAAGTTTTTTACCCCTCTTTTTAAGTCATCATCCAGAATGTGAGAGTTTTGCAGGACACACGTTGAATTTTGGAAGATATAAGTTTTGTATTGGATGTTTTATAGGTTATCCCACGGCAATTGTCACCTTTTTATTATTAAGGTTTTTAGAATTAAGTACAATCATTCCTTCTCAATACTTTTTATATTTTGGAATTATAGGTTTATCTACATTTATTCTTTCTCCTTTAAATTTAACAAAGAATAAAATTATGAAAATTTCACAAAAATTTTTTATTGGTTTAGGTGCCGCTTTTTTTGTATATTGGATATTAAATCTTCCTGGCCCGAGATCTTCAAACCTTTTAATTGCTCTAATTACTACATGGATATTGATATTTGTATTGAATCTTTATCACGTGTATGGTTTTATAAGTACATGTAAAAAATGTGAAACGCCATTTAATTGGGGTCATTGCTCCGGATTTGAACAAATAAGAAATAATATGGAAAAATATAATTTATTTAATTTTTTGGTTTCTCTTGATGAGTTTTCAAATCAGCTTAAAGAAAAAAAGGGTCTACAAAATAATACTCAATAATTAAGTTTTGAAACGCATAATATATTTATATATTCGAAATACAACTCCCAGTAATAAAAGCGATATATTTTTTAAGACTAAATATTTTTGACTATTGGTCTACATTAATTTTAAAAAGGATTTTGCAAAATTTAATGTAAATAATATACAATTAATTAATGTGAAAAAAAAATGTCAAATACTGTTGTAAACAATGAATTTACTGTTTTTGGTAAACGAATGAATGTAATCGCAATTTTAACACTTCTTAGTTTCATCTTGGGAATAATAGGTGCGTTTGTTGCTGTTATTGGAATTATCGCTCTTGTTTTTAGCTTTATTATTATCATTTATTTCCTATTAGTACTCGGAAATATTAAAAGAGCAGGAAAAGAACTTAATAACAATGAATTACTGGCGTTTACTCCTAGATTTCTTATTGGTACCATCATTCGCTTTGTTGGACAAGTATTATGGAGTATTGGTTGGTTTTCTATAGTAGATCTTTGGATATTGGTAGTTATTGGAGTAGTTCTGATTATTGTGGGCTCTATTTTACGATTTATGGCATGGGGCGGGTTACAGACTTTTTTTAAAACCAACTCCCAATTATTTCCGGCAGATATAAGTTTTAAAGGAGCGAGCGGTTCTAAACTCTGCAAAATTGCAACCATACTTGATATGACAATAATTCTTTCGTTTATTGGGGAGATTCTCAGAATTATTGGCTACTTTAGATTAGCATGGACAAAGAATTTAGTGGGTGGAGCAGTTCAACCAATATATCAACCTGCAGCTCCGCAGCCTACTCCAACACCTGTGTCTTCAACGGCAACTCCAAAGTTTTGCCCAAGTTGCGGAAGTTCTATAGTCTCAGGAGCTAAATTTTGTCCAAATTGTGGCTCAGAGATCAATTAAAATTAACAAACAATTAGGAATATGAGAGTTTTTTAATTATTTTTTTTTAAACTTTTTTTAAATTTAGGTATTTTTATTATTATAATTGTGATTATAGAAATTATATCGCAAAGTATCAAAATAATGAATTAAAATTAATTTGAGGATATTCCATAGATGGAAAAAGATCCATATATACGATATAAAAATATTCATATTATCCCAACTTTTCATTCAAGACTTGAATTTTCCAAGCTAGTTCGAAAAGCATTTTTTAGTGTATTTCCAGATGTGATTTGTGTTGAATTACCGGATAATATCCGAGAAGAAGTTATTGAGGGCATAAATCGACTTCCTTTTTTGTCATTAATTGCATATGCCGATACTTTAAACCCAACACAATTAAATTATGTCCCTATAGATCCCGGCGATTCAATTATAGAAGCGATTAGAATAGGATTAGAATACGACTTCCCAATCGAATTTATTGATCTATCTGTTAAAGATTATGCTCCCCCATTGTTTAGACTTCCAGATGATTATTCGATTAATGATTTAGGAGTAAAATTGTTTTATGAAAAAATTTCAGAGCATTTTAATAAAAATTTGACAGAAAAAAAGATCCTCATTCGAGATAAAATAAGCTTAGAACAATATCTTAATACTCAAAATCAGGAAAATTCTGAGAGGGATTATGATTTTAGTGAGAAAGATATTTTAAGAGAGAAATACATGGCAAGTCATTTACAGAGAATGATGCCATTATATCATAGAATCCTATTTGTAGTTGGAATGGCACACTGGGAAAATATTAAGTATTATTTAGAAAATCCAGATAAAATTGAAAATGTGGAATATAATCTTATTCCCCACCAATATGTAAAATTATATAATATACAAAGCTCTGATGCTCGATTTCTTTTAAGAGAACTACCCTACAATACGTACAAATGGAATAAATTTAAAGAAAAGTATTCGAAAGATAAACTTGAAGAGATCGAATCACCAACAGAGCTTTTTAAAATATTAGACTCGTATAAAAAAACCGATAATATTAGAAAAATTCTATTAAAAACTAAATATCTATATGAGGAGGAATTTAAAGAATTTGTAGATCTTCATAAGCTTAAAACGCTTTTCCAATATTCAAGAAATTTATCATTAACAGAAAAAAGATTGTTGCCAAATTTAACCCAATTAGTAATTTCGGCTAAAAATATAGTTGACGATGATTATGCCTGGAAAGTATACGATTTAGCCACCAAGTATCCATATAATGATGAAAGTGGAACATATGAAACTATGAAATTAAGCATGGAGGGTGGTTATGATCCCAATGGAAAATATATAAAGCTCAGAAGACATCACCCCTACGATTATGGAAAGGAAAGAGAGGTGCCTCTCAATAAAAAAAATAAGGAGGAATATAAAGGGCAATGGAGAGACGAGTGGAATAAAGGAAAATGGATGACAGTATCTTGGCCACCAGAGGATATAATGGAAGAGGACTATTTTGCATTTCTTAGAAAAAAAGCAATAAAGAATTTGAAAAATTTAAGAGTAAAAATAGAAGAATTCAAATCAACTCTCATGGATGGAATTGCAATTAAAGAAACAATACGTAATTGGGCTTTCAAAAAAAAAATATATGTCCGAAATGAACAACAAATTCAAGGCAAAATTGATACGCTAATTGTAATTTTTGATAAAGATGATGGAGAGGTCGAAAAATATCCGAACAAAATTACGTGGTGGGCAGAGCATGATAAAGAGAGTGATATGGCTTTTTATTCTACCAATCCAGGAGATTATTTGATAGGACCGGGTATTTCACATGTAGAGATCGGAGGAGTTCTTTCGATTTTTCCCCCTCCGCAAATTGATGATATTTTTAGATCCTATATGGATTATAATTTTCGGGACACAAAAGGAAAAGCTGAGAGATTGTTAAAAGCGGGAAT
>SDNV01000013.1 GCA_004524515.1 Promethearchaeota archaeon | reverse complement strand
CCGGGACCGGGCATACTTTTTCATAGTGTTTATTTGATTTTTAATTTTCTTATACTCTTTAAATTATTAATAATAAGCAAGTTTAAGCTTAGGTCTCTAATTTGAAAACTATTTAAAATAAAAGGAATTGAAACTCGAATTGATGATATGGATATCTATAATTAGAGATTTTCAGATGAACAATATTTTCATAACTTTTTCTTATATTAATAAAAACTTTTTATTCCACTTTTAATTAATTCCAAGCGATGTTAGAAAATAATGATCTTTCATTAGAAGGGAAAATGGATGATTGGGGTCCATTTGGAAAAAATGAGGGAAAATGGTTAATTTTTTCGATGGGAAATCCCGAAGAAGGACACGGGTACGCTCTGCCAAGAAATATTGATGATATAGTTGGTCAATATACTGCTCAATTGATAGCCCTAAAAAGCGGTGGACGTTATGTAGCTCATATTCCATGGGCGACTGATTATATTGTGGATATAGCGAGAGACTGGGCACCGAAAATAATTCCGGTAGAAGAACTTGTTGAAAATTTGAAAGCATTTTTAACCTACCATATTGGAATTTATAAGAAAATGAGATTACCTGCTTCACGAATTTTTATTTATTCAGCTCATGGTGGTAATAATCCACTGGCAGAATTTGCTGAAGACATAAAAAAGGAACTTAATTTAGAAAGGGTGTTAATACCATCGACAGAAGATACTGGCAAGAGTGAAACACTCGCGAAAAATGTATTAGAAAGATTAGCAATGGTAAGTTCGGAACTTGCTTCTAATGAGGGAGAAGCTAGAAAATTAATGCGGATATTTGCCAAAATTATAAACGGTGCTTCACATGCTTCTCATTTTGAGCATTCTGCAGCTGCCGCATTAGGTGTATTAGATAAAGAGAAACTTAAAATAATGAATCAAGAACTAGAAAGAGATTTCGATGCGGCCATTAAAAAATGGCCGCCTATAGGGGGTTTAGGAGGATATATCACAGCTGGGGGGAAATATGAGGTTCTAGGTACAAAAGAAAATGATGAGCATGGGCATTGGAATTGTTTAAAAATTCTTCGTAAATTAGATGGGGGTAAAATCAAGCCAATAAAAGAATTAGGGGAAGTACTCATTGAGGAAGTCGCAAATTTTTATGCTGAATTATTGATGAGTGATTCCGATTAGAATTATACATAAGGAATTTACGTTTTTACTTCACAGCTTTTTTTTTAGAATTCAAAGAAAATTCAATTTAAACAATAATTTAAAAATTTATTAGAATAAATCAAAATTATTTTAAACTATTCTAATTAAGTAATATCAACAAATTTAATTAAAAAAAAATGAAAATGATGAAAAATGAGTGAAGTTCAAGAGAGTCTCGAATCCAAAGAAAAAGACATCCCTCTTAAAATCTTTGTATCAGTTGGATTTGGACAGATGATGATTGAATTTCTTATAGCTGTCTTTGGTACTCGGATTTTTGATTTTTATGAAAATGAAATCGGTCTTGCTACTGGAACCATTGCCATTGCGTTTATAATCTATGCCGTATATAATATGTTTAATGATCCGCTCGTTGGATATATGGCAGATAAGCCAAGGAACTTTTGGAAGAAATATGGAAAAAGATATTTATGGATTGTTATTGGCGGTGTACTCTGGGCACTATCCTTTATGTTTCTTTTTGCGGTACCAGATGTAGATCCAAACAAAGATGCATTATTCCTATTCTTTTGGCTATTAATTACCATTTGTTTATATGACACCTTTAATTCCATATATGATGTTAACTATAACGGCTTGATCCCGGATAAATTTCGTACAGATAAACACCGTATGAAATTATCATCCTTTGCTGTAGCTTTTGGCATTATAGGGGTTGTTATGGGAGCAATATTACCTCCTATGCTTATTACTTATGGAGATAGAGCATCATTTTTTCGAATGGGGATAATTGTTGGGATAATAGGTATTATAATACTCTTACTATTGATTCCCGGTATTAAAGAAGATAAGGAGATGATAGACAGGGCATTTCGTGTTGATGCACAAAAAGAACAATTAGGCTTTTTTAAAATGATGAAAGTAGCTTTAAAGCAAAAAAATTTTGTAGCGTATCTTTGTATTTACACTTTTTATCAAGCTGTAGTAGTGCTTATGATTGGTTCTATACCTTATGTGGTAAGATTTATCTTAAAAGAAGATGCTATTTTTGAAGCTTATATCTTTTTAGGTTATATAGTAACAGGATTAATTTCCATCCCATTCTGGTCGAAACTTGCTCAAAGAAAAGGGGATTTTAAAAGAAGTTTCATTATTGGAGGATTGCTCATGGTTATATTCATGATACCTATGATTTTCGTGGACACTATTCTTACAGTAATCATCGCTGTTGCAATTTTTGGGATTGGTGGAATAGGTTTTTGGGTAATGATGTTACCAGTTCTTAGTGATGTTATTGATGAAGCTACTGTAGAAAATGGAGTTAGACAAGAAGGATTCTATATGGGTATAAGAACCCTTGTCAGCAGAATAGCATTAATAATTCAAGCAGTGACGTTCGCATTAATCCACATTCTAACGGGATTTGAACCAGGAGCAAGAACCCAATCTGCAATCGCAGTATTTGGACTAAGACTTCAAGTGGCAATAATACCTATGATTCTTATGCTTATCGGGACACTACTTTTTTGGCGTTTATATGATATTACGCCTGAGAAAAAAGAAAAAATCAAAGCTCAATTAAAAGAACTCGACCTATAGAATCTAATTCATTAAATATTGAAGGATATCTATTATTTTATAACCTTTTTTTTATTTTCTCTTACTTTTTTGTCAGTAAATCCAGTTTACATACTTTTAAATAGTTCTTTGAATCCCTATATATGTATAAAATTCTATCTAAAAATTAGATCTTTTTAAGAAATCAGGGAATATTATATCGGAGTGATTACACTTGTCAGAAGAAGAGGAAATAATATCCAGAAAATTGCTCATTTTTATCCTTTTGAATGCCATGGCTACGTTTATTATAGGACTTATCTTGTTGCTCTTAGGATACAATATTTATTTTAATGAAATGTTTTATAATAATAAAGAAGTGTATCTTGTTTTCTCTATAATCACTTACTTGGGAGATACAATCATATATATCGTAATTGTAGTGTGTTTATGGTATGCTTATGACAAAAGGTTTGCAAAAAATTTAGCTTACAACGTTTTACTAGGCGGAGGTTATGTGAATAATATATTGAAAGATATTTTCCAAGATCCAAGACCATGGACTCGTAGGGAAGTTACAGATTATGGATTTCCTTCAGGGCACTCTCAATCTGCTGCTACGGTGTATGGATATATTGCTTATAAAGTAAGAAAGAAAAATAAAATTATAGCGTGGATATGTATAGGTATCGCCTATTTAGTGGCAATTTCGAGGATTATAATTGGAGTTCATGATATTCATGATATTTGGGGAGGTTTATTATTTGGAATGTTCTTTGTGACGCTTTTTATTATTCTCGAACCTAAAGCTTCGGAAATAATTAATTCTATGAGTATCGCATTGAAAGCGTTGCTTGTAATTATTATTCCGTTAGTACTTTTTATTATTGCCATGGTTGCTTTTCCCAACAGCGATCAAAGTTATGGTCAGCTTTGTGGTTTCATGATTGGACTCGGTCTTGGATATATAATAGAGTGTGAGAAAATTGGATATGATCCCACTGTGCTTAATCAAAAACAAAGAATTATAAATTTAATCATCGGATTAATACTCACATTTGCATTCTATTTCTTATTATCATTTATACCTTTAGAATCTCAGATTTGGGACTTAATTCAATCCATTATATTAGCATTACTATTATCTACATTAATACCATGGATTTTTACGAAGATTCAGAAATAATATTGTTCAAAAGAAAAAACTAGATAAGAAATACTTTACTTTTTTTTTATTTTTTTTTAATTTGTTGATATAACTTTACTCAAAAGGATAATTAGGTTTTGTTCCACATAGCGTCAGAGTCTCTTCAATCCACTGTGATAAATCTTCATCCACTCTGCAATAAGTAACAATTTTATCTAATTCTTGAAGGCTAGTAAATGAACACTCAATAATTAAATCCCATCCGCCATATGTGGGTGTGGCATAAGTTATTTCCCAATCCTCACCCGCCTCAGTTGATTTTAATCCTTTCAATTTATCCACAACATTCCATTCTTTACCTATAATTTTTAACCTTACTAATACATATCCACGATAATAAATTTTTAAAATCACCTTTAGTTAGTTTTCAATAGTTTTTGATATTTAAGATTTTAATTAAAATTTTTTACCTTTTATATTTTTTCAGCCCATTACCAATATATTTCCTTTAATTCAGAGTGATATTCATTTAACGACTTTATGATTAAGGGTTTTTCTCTCACTTTTTCGATTGCATCAACAACTGATTTCGCAAGCTGTAAGTTAATTATAACAGGGATATTATAATCCACAGCCATCCTTCGAATTTTATATTCATCTTCGATCACTTGTCGGAATTTTTCTTCTACAGTGGTAGGCAGCGGTATGTTTATGACCATATCAATATTTCCATTTTCCAGGCATTCTTTGATATTCGGTTCCATACCACGTTCACTTACTTTATATAATTTCACTGCGGGAATTCCGCTTTCTTTTAGAGCTTCAGCGGTATGTTCAGTGGCAAAAATGATGAATCCTAAATGAATTAGTTTTTGTGCAATCGGTAAAACTTGTTTTTTAAGTTCCTCTCCACCTATTGAAATTAAAACATTACCTCCATCAACCGGAATATATTGTTCCGCAGCCTCGAGAGATTTCATCAATGCATCTGGAAGATCTTCACCTATTACTGCAACCTCACCAGTGGAATTCATTTCAACGCCTAAAACTGGATCTGCGTTATCTAGTCGCATGAAAGAAAACATGGGAGACTTTACTGCTACAAAATTTCCATAGGGCAAATTTAATAGATTCTCAGGAATCTTTTTACCCATAATTATTTCTGCAGCCAATTTCATTAAATTAATACCTCTTGTTTTTGATACGTAGGGCATGCTTCGACTTGAACGGAGATTGCATTCAATAACAAAAACTTCTTCATTTTTTACTAAATATTGGATGTTAAATGGGCCCATTATTTTAAGCGCTAATGCTATTTTTTTTGTGTATTCTTCTATATCTTTAATTATTTTATCTGATAAGGTTTGAGGAGGAATTGACATTGTCGCATCGCCACTATGTACCCCCGCTGCTTCGATATGTTCGACAATGGCACCAATAAGCACATTTTCTCCATCACAGACCCCATCACATTCAACTTCAAGGGATTCAGTGAAAAATTTGGTAATTACTACGGGGTACTCTTTTGAAACAGCTGCGGCCAAATCAAGAGTGTCTTTCAGGGTTTTCTGATCATAAGAAACTCTCATGGCAGCACCACTTAATACATATGAAGGTCTTACCAACACCGGATATCCTACTTTTTTAGCAAACTCAATAGCCTCTTCTGTAGTTGTCAACATTGCCCATTCAGGCTGTTTTATTTTAAGCTGATCTAGTAGGGAACTGAATTTGGCCCTATCTTCTGCCATATCAACTCGGGATCCATGGGTTCCAAGAATATTGATTCCGGCTTTACGATAAAATTCAGAATATTTCGCAAATTTTGCCGCAAGATTTTGGGCAATCTGACCCCCTGCGTTTAAAACCACTCCTTGAGCCTTTTCCAGTTCACAAATATCTAACACTCTCTCCCCAGAAAGTTCTTCAAAATATAATCGGTCGACCACATCATAATCAGTAGACACCGTCTCAGGATTATAATTTATCATGATCGCTTTATCAATTCCAAGTTTTTGAAGCCCCCATAAACAATTGACTGAACCCCAATCAAATTCACAACTTGAACCTATTCGGTAAGTTCCACATCCTAACACAATTACTTTATTCAGATTATCCCGCTCTTCTTGCTCGTAATCAATATCATGTTTATTTCCCCAATAGGTTAGGTATAAATATTGTCTTGTAGGAACTACTTGACCTGCTAATGTATCAATCTGCTTTACATACGGAACAATATCATATCTTTTTCTTAGTCGCCTTATAGTGGGAGTATCAATTCCTATTATTTTTGCGATTTGGCCATCAGAAAATCCAAATCTTTTTGCTTTAGCAAACCAATATTTTTTTTCCGCATCAGATGACCCAAGAAAGTCTAAATTCTGCAACTTTTCTTCTATGTTAATAATATTTTTCAATTTATAAAGAAACCATTTATCTATTCTTGATCTTTCATAAATTTCTTCAATTGAAATACCCCGTTTTATTGCTTCCCCAATTCTTAGAAATCTTAAATCTGTTGGGTTTCTCAACTCAAATTTAAGTTCATTAATATCTTCAATGGGCTTAAGATCATTTGCTACAAATCCTTTTAATCCAATATCTAACATGCGAATTGCCTTTTGGCATACTTCCTCGAAGCTACGTCCAATGCTCATACACTCTCCCACGCCTTTCATTTGGGGGCCAATTCTTCTGTCAACTTTTTCAAATTTTGTTAAATCCCACCGAGGATATTTTAAAACCATATAATCGGTTGCAGGTTCAAAATTTGCGGTAGTCTTAAGCGTAATTTGATTCAATAATTCCGGCAAAGTATAACCAATTGCTATTTTGGCTGCAATATAAGCTAATGGATAACCTGTAGCCTTTGAAGCTAATGCAGAAGATCGAGATAATCGCGCATTGATTTCAATCGCCCTAAATTTTTTTGAAAAAGGATCCAGCGCCCATTGAATGTTGCATTCACCACATACCCCTACCCCTCTTGTTGCTCGAATTGAGGCCGAGCGAAGCATTTGTAATTCCTCATCAGATAATGTTTGAGCAGGTGCAACCACGATGGAGTCTCCAGTATGTATTCCGCACGGATCTACGTTTTCCATGCTACAATTAATAAAGCAATTGTTTTCAGCATCTCGAAGTATCTCAAATTCAATTTCTTTCCACCCCCATACACTTTCTTCAATTAAGATCTGATTGATTCTTGACTGGGCGAGTCCTCTTTTTGCTAATCGTTCAAATTGTTCCCAGTTATTAATAAATGCTGAACCTCTCCCTCCCAATACATATCCCACTCTTAACATTATAGGAAAACCGATTTCTTCTGCAGCTTTTTCCGCATCCCTATAATTATTAACTGCTTTACTTTTACAGACAGGACAATCCGCATCATTCATCGCTTTCACAAATAAATCTCTATCTTCTGTCGCTTCTATAGCTTTTATAGGAGTACCACAAACTTTTACATTATATTTGTCCAAGATTCCTGCTTCATGCAATTCCACACCTACATTAAGCCCAGTTTGACCTCCAAAGGCTAAACAAATGCCATCAGGCTTTTCTTTTTTAATAATTTCCTCAACGTATTTAACGTTGATCGGAAGTAAATACACTTTATGGGACATTTGAGGATCCGTTTGAATAGTGGCGATGTTAGGATTAACCAAAATAGTCTTAATTCCTTCTTCATTTAAGGCTTTCAGAACCTGACTTCCGCTATAATCGAATTCTCCTGCCTGACCAATTCTAACTGCTCCAGATCCTAATACAATTACTTTTTTCAAAGATTTATCCAACGGCATTTTAATCTACCTCCATATATTTGATAAATTTTTCAAATATTGGTTCTTTCATGTCCAATGCTCCTGGAGAAGCTTCTGGATTGAATGCCACTGAAAATATGGGTTTACTCTCATGAATTAACCCTTCATTGGTGTTATCATCTTTATCATGAAATAATTCAGCAAACCCATTTTTGTTAATATCTTTTAAGCAATAACCATGGTTCTGAAAGGTAATATAACAATGATCCGTATCATTTTCTACGGTAGTTCTTCCCCCTCTATGTTCCGCAGTCATTTTATAGCAGAATGCTCCTGCGGCTAATCCGATTATATTATGCCCAAGTCCTATACCCATAGTAGGAACATTATTTTCAATTAATTTTCTAGCTAATCGTATGCTTTGTTTTAAAATAGTAGGATTGCCAGGTCCATTTGATAATATTACCCCATTTGGATTTAACTTCATAATCATGTCATAATCATAAAGATAAGGGACTAAAACAACCTCTAAATTTTTAGAAAGCAGTGTTCTTATTATATTGTTTTTAGCCCCAAGATCATATATTACAACAGAACCTTTGGAATCGGGCTTAATGTATTTTTTTAATTTTTTTACAGACACATTTGCCGCAATGTTTTTATTACTTGGAGTTTCGATAGTTTGTACTGCTTTCTTCAATTCTTCTAAATTGGGTTTTTCACCAGCGTTATAAACTTGGAGTAATCCCAGCTTACTTCCCTCCTTAACAAATTTTTGAGTTATTATACGGGTATCGATCCATTGAATACCCGGAATATTCTCTTCAATAAGCCAGTCTTCTAAAGTTCTTATACTTTCATAATGACTTGGTTTTTCACAATATTCGTTAAGAATAATTCCCTTTACTTTAATGGTCTCTGATTCAAATTGCCTAAGAATACCATATTCATCCCGGATCTTATCGGGAACCCCATAATTCCCGATAGAGGGATAAGTAAATAAGATAATCTGATCTTTAAATGTAGAGTCTGTTAAGGCTTCAATATATCCCGATCCGGGGATGGTAGAAAACGTAATTTCTCCTGTAATTTTCGCAGTAGCTCCTATACCTATACCTTCAAAATAAGTGCCATCTTGGAACATCAGAATGGCAGGTCTTTCATTATTGTATATCATTATAATGTAATTTAAAAAACATTTTTTTTAAAAATATAATACAATAAAATTAATTAAACTATCTTAATCTCAATAATAACCCATAAACATGCTTATTAAGTTAAACATAGAAAAACGAGAAAGAAAAAACTATCAAATTTTACCTATACTTAATTTTACCAATAAGTTTCTTTTAGAGTCTGATGATATTCATTAAGAGATTTAATAGATAAATCTTTTTTCCTAAATAATTCAATGGCATCAATTAACGCTTCAGCCAACTGTAAATTTATTATTACAGGTATGTTAAAATCAACTGCCATCCTTCTAATTTGATATTCATCCTCCATAATCGTTCTGAATTTCTCCTCAACAGTGGTAGGAAGAGGGATATTAATTACCAGATCTATCGTTCCGTTTTGTAAACATCCAATAACATTGGGTTCCATCCCAAATTCATGTATTTTATAAAGTTTGACTGCATATAATCCATTTTCTCTTAAGGCTTTGGCAGTATCCTCAGTGGCAAAGATATTAAAACCTAACTTTCTGAGTCTTTTTGCTAAAGGTATGATTTGCTTTTTCAATTGTTCTCCACCAACTGAAATTAATACATTTCCTCCATGAATTGGAATATTCAACTCAGTAGCTTCAAGAGCCTTAATTAAGGCTTCGGGAAAATCATCTCCAATACACGCAACTTCGCCGGTTGAACTCATTTCGACCGAAAGTAGTACATCAGCTTTATCCAAACGCATAAAAGAGAACATGGGTGCCTTTACAGATACATAATTTCCATACGGTAATTGCATCACATTTTCGGGTACATTTTTACCCATAAATACCTCTGCAGCAAGACGCATTAGATTAATTCCACGAGTTTTTGAAACATAAGGCATACTGCGACTAGAGCGGAGATTACATTCAATTACAGCAACTTCTTCATTTTTTACTAAATATTGGATGTTAAATGGGCCTTTTATTTTTAAAGCTAAAGCAATTTTCTTGGTATAATCCTCGATATTCTTAATAATTTTATCCGAAATTGTTTGAGGCGGGATTGCCATAGTAGCATCTCCAGAATGTATACCTGCATTTTCTAAATGTTCCACAATCGCTCCAATAAACACATTATTCCCATCACATACCCCATCTGCTTCAATTTCTCGAGCTCCTGTAAAAAATTTGGTGATTACTACTGGAAATTCTTTAGAAACAGAGGCGGCAAGATCTAAAGTATCTCTTAAAGTTTTTTCATCATAAGAGACTCTCATAGCTGCTCCACTTAATACATAGGAGGGTCGGACAAGCACAGGATAGCCGACATCTTTAGCAAATTTTAATGCTTCCTCTTTATCTGTCAACATACTCCATTGAGGTTGCTTTATATTCAATTGATCTAATAAATTACTAAATTTTGAGCGATCTTCCGCCATATCAATCCTACTTCCGTGTGTACCCAGAATATTCAAATTAACTTTTCTGAAAAATTCAGAATATTTAGAAAATTTTGCTGCAAGATTCTGGGCAATTTGACCGCCCACAGATACCACAATCCCCTCTGCTTTTTCAAGATCCGCTATATCTAGAACTCTCTCTCCAGATAATTCTTCAAAATATAATTTATCTGAGATATCATAATCAGTTGATACGGTTTCAGGATTATAATTAATCATGATTGCTTGATCCACACCTAACTTTTTTAAGCCCCAAAGACAATTAACCGATCCCCAATCAAATTCCACTGAAGCTCCAATGCGATACGTACCCGAACCCAATACAATAATTTTTCGAAGGTTTTCTTTGGCCTCTCGTTCAAAATCTATATCATGTTCCGAAGCAGCATAAGTAAGGTAAAGATAATTCGTGATGGCGGGCCATTCTGCCGCAAGAGTGTCAATTCTTTTCACATATGGCTTAATTTTATATTTTCTCTTTAGAATTCTCCTAATAATAATTACATCAATGCCCATGATTTTCGCGATTTGTCCATCCGAAAATCCAAAACGTTTAGCTCTCTCAAAATAATAGATTTTTTCTTCTTCTTTGGCCTCCAGAAAATTTAACTCTTTTAGCGATTGTTCAATTGCGATTACATTTTTTATTTTATACAGGAACCACTTATCTACTCGAGATAAACGATAAATCTCCTCAATTGAAATACCGCGTTTAATAGCTTCCACAATCCGAAATATTCTTAAATCTGTAGGATTGTTTAACTCATATTTCAATTCGTTAATATCTTCTATAGGATCTAGATTATTTGCCACCAAGCCCTTCATACCTATATCCAGCATGCGAATGGCTTTCTGGCATACTTCCTCGAAAGTCCTTCCAATTGCCATCACTTCACCGACACTTTTCATTTGAGATCCGATATGTCTATCCACCTTTTGAAATTTAGTTAAATCCCATCGGGGAATTTTTAATACCAGATAATCTAATGCTGGTTCAAAACAAGCTGTTGTAATTCCGGTTATTTTGTTTTTGAGCTCCGGTAAGGTGTATCCTATCGCTAATTTTGCAGCAATATATGCTAAAGGATAACCGGTAGCTTTAGAAGCCAATGCAGAAGATCTTGAAAGACGAGCGTTTACCTCAATTACTCGAAATTCTTTTGAGAACGGATCTAAACCATATTGAATATTGCATTCGCCAATTATCCCCAGATTACGGATGATTCGAATGGAAGCGGCACGTAACATATGATATTCTTCATTGGTAAGAGTTTGACTGGGAGCAACGACTATAGATTCACCAGTGTGGATTCCTACGGGATCAAAATTTTCCATATTGCAGTTTATAAAGCAATTATCCGCAGAGTCTCTTACAACCTCATATTCAACTTCTTTCCAACCCCAAATTGATTCTTCAATTAAAATTTGATTAATTCTTGATTGTGCTAACCCTTTTCTCGCCATTTTTTCAAATTCTTTCATACTATTTACTATTCCTGAACCTCTTCCACCTAATGTATAAGCCACCCGAATCATTAGAGGAAATCCAAAAGTTTCCGCGACTCTGATTGCTTCACCATAAGAATTTACTGCTTTACTTCTGCATACTTTAGCATTGGAACTAATCATAGCTTTAACAAATAGATCTCTGTCTTCTGTGGCTTGAATGGATTCTATGGGAGTCCCTAATACTCTTAGGTTATATTTATCTAAAATTCCCTCCTCATATAACTCTACTCCAACATTCAGAGCTGTTTGACCGCCAAATGCTAATAGAATGCCATCTGGACGCTCTTTTTTAATAACTTCTACAACATATTTGAGATTAATAGGTAAAAGATACACCCTATCTGATAGTTCTGGATCAGTTTGAATGGTGGCAATATTAGGATTAATAAGAATTGTCTCAATACCCTCTTCTTTCAAGGCTTTTAAAACCTGACTTCCAGAATAATCAAATTCACCTGCTTGTCCTATGCGAATTCCACCGGAACCAAGCACTAACGCCTTTCTAATTGTCTTATCAAGAGGCAAGATATTATATCTCCATTAGTTTTATGAATTTTTCGAATAAATAAAATGAATCTAAAGGTCCTGGACAAGCTTCAGGATGGAATTGCACAGCAAATATAGGTTTATTTTCATGTATTATTCCCTCATTTGTCTCATCATCTATGTTTTTCAGAAACTCTTTAAATCCACCCCTTTCAAAATCCTTTACACAAAAACCGTGATTTTGAGTAGTAATATAACATTTCTTATCGTCCACGTTAATTACGGTTTTATTACCTCCTCGGTGTCCATATTTTAATTTATAGGAGAGTCCTCCTGCTGCCAATCCTATAATCTGATTACCTAAACAAATTCCAAATGTTGGATTTTCATTTTGTATTAATTGTTTACACACCTGAATAGCTTCCTTATATATAGCAGGATCTCCAGGACCATTCGATATGAAAACCCCATTAGGCTCATATTCCATAATTTTGTTATAATCATAATGGTAAGGGACCACTATAGCTTCAAGCCCCTTTGATACAAAAGTTCTTAGTATATTTAATTTAACCCCTAAATCCAATACCACAACCCTTCCTCTTGGATTATGGGGAGTATAGATCTTCACATCATTCGTAGAGACCTCCGATGCTAAATGTCTAAGATTAGGATCTTTAATATCCATAGCCATTTCTTTTAACTCCTTAAAGTGGGGTTTTTGGCCCGGTTTATATACCGCAAGTAATCCTAATTGTACACCTTCTTCTCTCAAAACTTTTGTGACTGCGCGTGTATCAATCCATTCTATTCCAGGTACATCCTGTTCCAAAAGGAATTGATTTAGTGATTTAACACTCTCATAATGACTAGGTTCTTTACAACATTCGTTTACTACAAAACCACTCACTTTAATTGAATCAGATTCAAAATATTTAGTTATACCAAACTCATCTTTTTCCCAAGAAGGGACTCCGTAATTTCCAACTAAAGGATGTGTCATAATAACGATTTGCCCTTGATAGGAGGGATCAGTTAAAGTTTCATTATATCCTGCTCCCGTGATAGTAGTAAAAACAAGTTCGCCCGTAGCGATCTTTGTGGCACCGAAGCCAATTCCCTGAAAATAACGACCATCTTGGAGCATTATAATTGCTGGTCGTTCATTTTTATATAACATTTTAATGTTAGTATGTTTTATCTCTCTTTTCAACTACTAAGGATTAAACATAGATACCTAATATTTTTTTTTAATTATAATTATTAATGTGTTGAAAAATCAACTGATTCAACTTCTTTGTCATCTTGGCATAATATCTTGCTATTTTACTTTTATGTTGTTTCTCTAAAGCATTTCCCATTATGAAAAAATTTAAAAGTATTATAGTGGAGAATAACTTAATAGGGATATTTTATAAAGCAGAAGAATTGGTAAGTATTCAAATGAATTCATTAGAAAGAGTGAAAGCTGCTATTTATTTTTCCGGCCCCGATAAGGTTCCTATAATTAACTTTGGTAAAGCTAATAGCGATGTGTTCCCTTTACTCACCTTACCCTCAAAAGAATGGAATCCCGGTCATGCGGAAGACGAAGTAGGTTTATTTCCTCATGAGCCACTTCTTGATTGGAAAAAACCCGAATGGGCAAAAGATCCGAAATATGAAAATTGGCAGAAATTATCTCGTGAAGAAATCGATGAGTGGGGTTGCATTTGGGATCGCGATGGTACTGGTTTGACAATGGGGCATCCTGGTAGAGCTTCTCTTACAGACTGGTCGAATCTTGATAATTATTTAGAAAGATACACTCCAGATCCTGAAGATAAAAGAAAATACTCTATGTTTATTAAATCATCCGAAGCATTAAGGGGTAAGAAATATATAATGGCTTTGTTGGGTCCTTATGCTCCTTTTATGGTAGCTTGTAATATGCGAGGATTTCAAGATTTCTTAATTGACCACCGTCGAAATCCAGATAAAGTCAAATATCTACTTTCTCATCTAACAGAATATTTCGTAAAAAATATGAAAGCTTATATAAAGTTTGGAGGTCATCCGAACGGATTTATTATATATGATGATTTTGGAACGCAAGATAATCCATTCATGAATCCTAAATTATTTGCTAAATTTTATGAGCCTGTATATCGCACTTTATATGAAACTGCTCATGAGCTGAAATGTGAATTCCATCATCATAGTTGTGGAAAAATTGATAAAATTATTCCCTATCTCATGGAATGGGGTCTTGATGCGTTGGAACTAGACAGTCCCCGAATGACAGGATATCCCAGTTTGAAACCCTTTCGAGGAAAAATAATGATGTGGGGATGTGTGAATATCCAAAATATCTATCCCCACGGAACTCCAGAAGAATGCGAAAGGGAGGTTTGGCATATGGTACGGAATTTGGGTACTCCAGAGGGAGGGTATGGAGCATACTTCTACCCTCAACCATCTGACATTCAAGTGCCAAAACAAAACATACAGGCGTTTAAAAAGGGCTTGAGAAAGTACGGAAATTATTCGGAAATTCCCCTTCATTGGTGGTCTTATCCAATTCCTAACGAATGGGATGATAAAATTGTGCCTCCGGTACCACCAATAAATGCATAAAAGGATATTATTTATCGTATCAAATATTATTTTAAAAAGATATTAATTAATAACAGTAATAAGATAACCTATTCTTCTTTAATTAGTCCTAACATGTAAGGAATAGCTAAAAACGGAACATATATCAGAGCTATTTCAAAAAATATATCATATGCTAGTACTGCGATCTCTATTAATAAGGGAGCTCTGCGTAAATTGGAATATGTACCGTCTGGATTCTCTACACCAATTTCGACCCATTTTTGTCCAGCTAAGACGTTAAAAATAATCCAAAAACTAGATATAATTAACATAAATAAAAACATATATAATCCTCTTCTACGTGGCTCTGGTTTAGTAGTAGCAAGCCAATAGACTGCTAACCCACACATTCCCCCTACTAAAATCACAGCACCAATTCCAAATATATTACGCCTGGAAGCTACATCTCCACCAATATTAGGGGTTTCTATACCATAGATAATAAATACCCTTATAAATGAAATAGCAATAATTACTATTAAAAATATGATACCATACTTTTTTGTGTTCTCATTTAGTACGAGATCAGCAATAAATATACCTAAAACTGCTAAATATGAACCCTCCGCAATCCCTTGAATGGGAATTGAAATCCATAAAGGCAATTCAATACCATATAACATTCTATCAGGCATTACTCGAGTTCCTGATAGTTGAAGTAAAGCTTCTATCCCCGCCCATATTAGTGTTCCAAATAAAAAAACCCAGAAATAATCCAAACGTTTATTTCTCTTCTTATCAAAAATTACTAAAACAATAGCAACGATAGAAGAAGTGAGTTTATAGGAAAAATCCTCCCCTAAATACCCTCCTCTTATCATAAAAATGCTTTCTAATAAAACCATATTATGTCATCTTTTAAATTGAAAAAATATAATGGATAGAATTCATTCTGATTTAAAATTATTTAAAATTTATTCTATTCATAAATTCTTGAATTTTTTTACATAAATAAGAACTAAGTTAGGTTTATTTCGATTTCTGAAGTGGTTTATCTTCGGAAATGAATAAATTTTTTCTTAGCAATTAACTATGGCCAGCTTATAAATATATTTTGAGAATTCTAAATTAAATTTTTAAACTATCTATTAATAATTCCACGTTTTATTACCGTATTTTTCATAGATTCTTTGAAGTGATTTCAAATATTTCGGATCTTCTGATTGAATTCGCCAAACGCATTTTTCGCATTCATAATACGGTAAGTGCTCTTTCGCAACTTGATTTTTTACGCATGACTGCCCATTGCGAATCATGAAGCAATATTTTCTGGGATCGTCCAATTTCATAGTCTGCTGAGCATTCCTATATTCCTAATTATGAGAATTATTAAAGTTAATCATCATCAAAATCTTCATCATCCTCATCATAATCCTCATCCTCTTCGTCCCAGCCATCATCTACATCCGCCATGGTTTCAGCTTCAGTATAACAATCCTCGCAATAAGGGCGACCCTCAACATAAGTTGCATCTTTTTTGCGAATTTCTTTACCACAAAACATACATTTAAGTATTTTATCTTTACCCATTTAATTTAACCTTTTTATTTATTATTTTTAAATTCAATACATGCTTTAACAAAATCCAAATATATCGGAGAGGGAGCATAAGGTTTGGATTTGAATTCCGGGTGGAATTGAGTTCCGACCATAAAATGATCAAGTCTATCTAACTCTATACTATTAATAATTTTACCAGTCTCATCTCTGCTGGAAATTAGAAACCCTTTCTCCAATGCTTCTTTTGTAATATATTTTGAATTAATATGATATCTATGACGGAATCTTTCGATGATTTTCTTCTTTTGATAGGCTTGAAATAAGCGAGTATTTTCTTCCAATAGAATTTTAAGGCCTCCTAATCTCATAGTTCCCCCTAATTCTGTTATATCTTTCTGACTTTCTAATAAATCTATAACGGGATATTTAGTTTTAGGATTTATCTCGGTGGAATGTGCACCTTTCAATCCTAAATACTTTCTACAAAATGCAATAAAAAACAATTGAGCACCAAAACAAATTCCCAAGAAAGGTATTTTATGATCCATAGCATATTCAGCACATTTTATCATCCCTTCAACTGCCCTTTCTCCAAATCCAGGGGTTAATAACATTCCATTACAGTCATCAAATTCTTCTGCTATATCTGTGCTCTCATCCACATTAATCATCCTTAAATCCGTTTTAAATCCATGATGTGCAGCCGCATGTTCCAATGCCTCATTTATAGAAATATAGGAATCTGAAATATTGAAATATTTTCCGGGCATAGCAATTTTAATTGTATCTTTAGCATTTAGGAATAAATCTACGGTTTCTTTCCAGGCTGAAAAATTCGTAATCTCACTATAGGTAGATACTAATTTTGCTTTTAGATCTAAAATTTCACACAAGAAATCTCCTAGATTTTGATCCTCAAAGATAATAGGTAATTCATAAACAGTTTCTAAGTCTGGATTAGAAATAACTGCGATATCAGGGACATTAGAAAATAGCGATAATTTTCTTTTTATGTCCGGCTGTAAGGGTTCCTCACTTCTCCCAATAAGTATATCTGGCTGTAATCCTGCGCTCTGAAGCATTTTAACAGAATGCTGTGTTGGTTTAGATTTTTGTTGACCAACTGCTTTTGAATATGGAATTAAGGTAACATGCACTAAAGCTGTATCTTTTTTAGGTAATTCTAATCTTAATTGTCTAAAAGCTTCTAAAAAAATACCTGACTCTAAATCTCCCACCGTACCTCCACATTCTATTAACAAAACATCAAGTTTTTCAGTTTCAGCAATGTTTTTTAACCTTTCTTTGATCATATCAGTTACGTGAGGAATTAATTGAACAGTTCTTCCTAAAAATTTTCCTTTTCGCTCGCTAAGGATTGTTGAGAGATAAATCTGACCTGAAGTTATATTATGTGATGGATGTATTTCTATATTTAAAAATCGTTCATATGAACCAAAATCTTGATCTATTTCACTTATTTTATAGACTCTTTCACTTGAGCCGACCACGGGTTTGAAATCCCATACTTGCTCCGTAATAAAACATTCTCCATGCTCAATGGGATTGAGTGTTCCAGGATCCACATTCAAATAAGGATCAATTTTAACAACAGAAATTCTAAAGCCTCTAAATTGAAGAATCTTGCCTAAACTGGCACAAACAACGCCCTTACCAATCCCAGACATTACTCCTCCTGTGACAAATACATATTTACAATTATTAGGCATTAATTTTCCCTTTCAATTCACGAGGCACTTAAATTTAATAAATTCTTCAAATAAAAATATAATATATAAACCACATTTAATAAGAGTTTTTAGTAAATAAATAATTATTATGTTAACTTTATAATAGTCAATAATCATATAATGCTATAAAAATAGTAACCCTCCAAGGTTTTATTAAATTCAATAGAATAAAAATTAGGAGTTGTTAAAGCAACAAAGAGATGTCATCTCCCTTTAAAGTTAGGCTCTCTTTTTTCTATGAAAGCTCTGGAAGCTTCTCGAAAATCATGCGTTTTGAAAGATAATCGATTAAATCCCTTCTCTAAATCTGAAGTTTTAATAATAATTTCTCTAAAATTATCATGCATTACTTTTTTCATTAATTTAATTGATAAAGAAGGACCTTTGGGAGGAATCAACTTTAATGCTTGCTCCCTCACGTAAGTTAACAATTCATTTGGTGGAAGAACTTTATTAACTAACCTAAGGTCATAGGCTTCTTGAGGATTAATCTTCTCTCCGAAATATAAAATTTCTTTTGCTTTTTGGAATCCTACGTAAAAAGGTAAAATAAATGACATTGCCGATTGAGCAATAATTGCACGCTTTATAAAATTAAATTCTAAATATGTATCGGGGCTATCTGCCATATATATTAAATCTGCTCCCATTAAAATCATAGTAATGCCAGCTCCTATTGCTAATCCGTTAATTGCAGCTATAATCGGTTTAGAAAAATCCCAAAATTTAATATTACGTTTATTTTGATTCTCATCCTTACTTATTGCTACTAAACTCTCATTGTTATTTTTTTTTGTGGGATGTGATGCGAAAAATTTTAAATCAAAATATCCTCCCGAAGAGAATGCATTAGCTTCTCTGCAACCGGTTATAATTAACACTTTAGCGTTTTTATCTCGTTCCATTTCAGAAAGGACAGTCCTAATTTCTGAAAAAGTTTGATTAGATAAAGCATTCCTTCTTTCTGGGCTATTAAAAGTAAGGGTGCAAATACCGTTCTTTTCCTTTTCAAAAAGAATATCTTCAAATTCATTAGAGTTCATTTTATACTCTCAAATATGTGTTTAAGATGTTTGGACAAGATAAATATTATTTTCCTTTAAATTTGGGTTCCCTTTTTGCTTTAAGAGCCATAGCAGACTCCCGAAAATCATGCGTTTTAGCCGCTTCCCCAATACCTTTATTTTCCAAAGTTAATGTATTTGCCAGAATTTCCTTAAAATATGAATGCATCGTTTTTTTCATTAATTTAATGGAAAGAGAGGGTCCTTGGGGGGGTATCAATTTTAAGGCTTGTTCTCTTGTGTAGGGAATTAAATTCTCAGGAGCTAACACTTTGTTAACTAACCCCAGTTTTTCAGCTTCATATGCAGTAATTTTATCTCCAAAATACATGATTTCTTTTGCTTTTTGAAACCCAATATAAAATGGGAGGATAAAAGTGGACCCAAATTCTGGGACTATACTTCGTTTCACAAAATAAAAACCAATCCACGCATCTGCGGAGATAAAGATTAAATCTGAAGCAATTAAAGGCATAGTTATGCCCGCTCCTACTGCTAAGCCATTGATTGCGGTAATGACAGGTTTTGGAAAATCCCAAAACCGTAATGCTAATTTTTTTTGTGCCGTATCTGAAGGATCAATTTGCTCACGTATTTCGGGAGGAATGGAGGCAAATGAGACAAAGGATCCTCCCGAGGAAAAGGCCTTTGCTTCTTTATTTCCAGTAATTATTAGTAGTTTAGAATTTCGATCCTGTTCCATGTCATCCAAAACTCTTTCAATTTCATAAAAAGTGAGAGGAGTCAATGAATTTTTTCTTTCTGGTTTATTTAATGTGAGAGTGCATATCCCATTTTCTTCTTTTTCATATATTATATCCTGAAAATTATCCAAATTCATTTCACTGCAAATTATTATTATCTTAATTTAAAAAAATCCAAAAAAAGTATGATTATTTTCCTTTAAATTTAGGTTCCTGCTTAGTGACCAACGATTTCAAGGATGCCCGAAAATCGGCAGTTTGAAGACAAGCTCTAAGCCCTTCATTCTCTAAATCTAAAGTTTTCGATAAAATATCTGTGAAATAGCTATGCATGGTTTTTTTCATTAATTTTAGCGACATACTGGGCCCTTTTGGAGGGATTAATCTTAATGCTTGTTCTCGAACAAAGGGTAATAATTCGTCGGGAGGTAACACTTTGTTGATTAATCCCAGTTTCTCTGCTTCATGAGCAGTTAATTTCTCTCCAAAATATACCATCTCTTTTGCTCTTTGAAAACCAACATAAAAAGGGAGTAAAAAATGTGCCGCAAATTCCGCCATTACAGCTCTTTTTACAAAATAAAATCCAATCCACGCATTCTCAGAAGCATAGATGAGATCCGCCCCTGCTAATGCCATAGTGAAGCCAGCACCAACCGCAAGACCATTTATTGCTGCAATTACTGGCTTGGAAAAATTCCATAATTTCATGCATATTCTTTTCTGCGCAATATCCTCTAAATCAATTTGGTCTATGATTTCCTTAGGGGTTGAAGAAAGCAAGTTCATATTAAAATATCCCCCAGAAGAGAATGCATCTCCCTTCCCGGTAATAATTAATACTCTTGCATTTTTATCAGCTTCCATATCCTCAAGAATGGTTATCAATTCTAAGAAAGTTATAAAAGACATAGCATTTTTCCTTTCTGGAGTATTTAACGTAGCTGTACAGATGCCATTCTCTTCTTTCTCATAAAGAACGTCTTGGATATCTTCAATTTTCATTTTGCCAACAATAACTTTTTTGTTAAAATTTAATTTGATATTGGAATAAATTTTCAAATCTATAAAAAACTAAGGATAAATAAATATTTCAGAATTTCCACACTTAAATTAAGTTTTTTCGATATTTTCAATCTCCGCGAGAATCTTATTTTTAACACTAGCCATATAATACTATCCCATCTTGCTCTATTAATTTGTTAAATAAACAATCTTTGCTAAGGTCAATAATATCTACTGGTTTTGATAAATCTCTATATAATTCCCAGCAAAAATCGAAAAATAAATTAGGAGATATTCCTCTCACACCGATATCAATATCCCTTGCATCGATCCTATCTTTCGATGAGCCGAAAAGAATAACTTTTTCTAAGTTATATTTTTTTGCATACATTAATATCGTATTCTTATCTTTTTCGGATATCATCATATATTATATCTCTTTTAAAATATATTTAAATTTCGGGTGTATAAAATCCATGAAAATTAATGAAAGCTTTTTTCATAAATTTTAAATCCCTTTTCACTATAAGTTATTTTAATTATTTAATAGGATAACTATTGAGTATTTTATATTATTTTCCTTTAAAGATGGGATCTCTTTTTTCCATTAAAGATTTGGTGGATTCCCGAAAATCGTGTGTCTTGATTAATTTTTGATATCCCTCGTTTTCTAAATCTAAGGTTTTTGACACGATATCTTTAAAATAATTATGCATGGTTTTTTTCATTAATTTTATTGACATGCTAGCCCCTCTTGGAGGGATTAATTTTAATGCTTGCTCTCTTGCATAAGGTATTAGTCTCTCTGGAGGAAGTACTTTATTAACCAGTCCCAATTTAAGAGCATCTTGAGCCGAAATTTGATCCCCGAAATATAAAATTTCTTTTGCTTTCTGAAATCCTAAATAAAAGGGAAGGATGAAATCATTAGCAAATTCGGGAACCACAGCTCTTTTTACAAAATAAAAACCCAACCATGCATCCTCAGCCATATAAATTAGGTCGGCTCCTATTAAAGGTAAAGTTATTCCCGCTCCTATTGCCAAACCATTAATTGCAGCAATAATTGGTTTAGAAAAATCAAATAATTTTATGCATAACCGTTTCTGTGCCATATCCATCAAGTCAATTTCTTGCTTTATTTCTGGGGGGATTGATGTCAACATTTTCGCACTGTAATATCCCCCTGAAGTAAACGCATTACTTTCTTTAGAGCCAGTAATAATTAACACCCTAGCAGTTTTATCTTCTTCCATGTGAGTGAGAACGGTCTCAATTTCTAAAAGAGAGATAAAGGATAAAGCGTTTCTTCTTTCTGGCCTATTGAAAGTTAATGTACAGATACCCGTATTTTCCTCTTTTTTATAGATACAATCTTGGAGATCCTCAATTTTCATTTTAATTCCCTTATCAAATCATTAATGTAAGTAAATATATAAAATAAAAATATTTAGAAAAAAAACCTTACTTATCGAATATTACGATTTGTTTTAGTATCAAATTATCTAACAATTAAGATATAACTTAAAAAAATAACATTTTATTTCTTCTGATTTATAATCTCTTGGACTGAGATATCGGGATGGTAGTATCTGCCTCTATTTTGAGTTTTATCACTGTATTGGATAGAGCATTCAGGACAATAGTTTATACATGCAACACACATTTGACAATTATGCTGCCACTGCGGTTTTCCGTCAACTAGTATTATATTATTCATGGGACATACTTTTTCACATATTCCACAGGAATTGCAATTATCATCCGCATAGTAGAATTCATCTTGTTTAAAAACTCCCTCACGAAAGCTATTATTAGTCTTCTCTATCGATCTGGTTCTTTTTTGAGGAGCTGGGGGTGGATTATTTTTACTTTCTTTTATAAATTTAGCAATCTCTTTAATTCGAGGTTTTATTTCTGTTAACTTTTGATTCATTTCGTCTTCTGAGTTAAGATCATCTACAGGAATATCGTTATTAGGCATTTGAAGAAACCAACCAGCACTAAGCTCTTTTCCTTTCTCTAAAAGAAGTTTTTCTATTTGAACGAAAGCTACTCCATCCATTGTTCCGTCCCTATTAACTCCTGCGAATATATACTGTACCTTATCAAGATTAATCTTCTCTATAAATTCATAGACAATTTGAGGTAAACCAAAATAGTACATAGGGAATATGAATCCCACTTTTTCGCTATCAGTCGTAATTTCATCATCTTTCCAAAGATTTGCCATGAAGATTAGCTCAGCATCTTCTAGTTCAGCAGCAATTCCTTTAGCTATGCTTAATGAATTGCCTGTTCCGGTAAAATAATAAAGTGACGTTTTCATATAATTATACTCCATTTCGTTATTTTAGAAAAATACAAACAATTAATTAAACTTTAATTACGATATTGTTTAATTTAAGCTTTAAATTTTTTAGGATAATAAAAAAAAGAGGGAATTTTATTATAGCATTTTAAACAATCTTCTTAAAGCATAGCTCATAATATATTGCTGTATTTGTCGGGTTCCTGCTCCTATTTCTTGTATTCTTGATATACCTAATAAATCTTGCATTAAAGTATTATCACATACTCCCGCACCCCCCATCAAATTAGCCGCTTCATAGCACACTCTCTCGGTTAATTGAGCACAGTCAAACTTTAGTTGAGAAACATAGGCCCCAAGCGACAAATTGAATGCTTTTGGAAGCGTACCTTTATTTTCTTCCATTTTCTCGTCTATTAATCCACAAATATAGAGAAGTGATAATGTCAAATTCATTGTCTTGGCCCATAAATCCGCTATGGGAAATCCCACTCCTTGGAATTTTAAGATTTCTTGATTAAATTGTTTTCTCATGTTTGCATATATTATAGCGTGAGTTACTGCGTTCCATGCTTCTGAAACATATAAGATGCAACCTCCTAATCTTTCTAAATTAAGTCCTTCGAATAAATATTCTCTTCCTAAACCCGGCGCTCCTAAAACGTATTCTTTAGGAACTCTTAAGTTGGTAAGAGTTTCTTTTCCGATATGTATTCTTGGTACCCAAGGAATAGTGACCCTTTCTACATTCCACCCCTCCCAAGACGTATCAATTAAAAATTGTGCCATAGTATTTCCATTATCTTTTTCTGAACAGGCATAAAGTACAGCCCAGTGAGCTTTCGGTCCATTTGTTTGATATATCTTCTGACCGTTGAGTAAAAAACTGCCATCAGATTGCTCATCACAGGTAGTTATCATATGGACGGCATCCGACCCTCTTTCAGGCTCTGTAATGCAAATGCATCCAAGTTTCTCCCCAGAAACTAATTCTTTCAGTGCTTTTAACCTAATTTCTACCCCTTCATTATGAAGAAGAAGAGGATTTATTGCCAAGACACAAGCACCTGCCGCCATAGTTAATTGAGGATCGAAAAAATCCGAGGCTAATATTCTTAAAAGCTCCGCTTTCATCCCATAAGGTCTGAGGTCTAATCCAAGGTCATTGAAGTGATTTACTCTGGTAAGATATCCGGCTTTGCCGATTTCGGGAATCCATTCATAAAAATCTTCATTATGGGTAAGATTGTGCTTTTTTTCAAAATCAAGATAAAATTTTTCCAGCTCTCGAAGAAAATTATAATCTTCAGTTTTTAAAAGAGCAATTAAATTATTATTCAAAAACTTATAGCGATATTTCAATTGCATTTTTTCTAAAATTTCGTCATTAATGCATTGAACATCTCCTTTTTTATTGATCATTTAAAATCACCCTTCTATTTAATTAAATTATTTTTAATATTGACTAATACTATTTAGATGTTCTAATAAATAAATATTTTAGAATAAAAAAAAAATTTTAAAAAAAATAGTAAAATTGTTATTATCCCTTTTTTTCGGCTTCTTCTCTAAGGGCTCTTTTTAAGACCTTTCCCACAGTTGTTAAAGGCATTTCTTCTATAAATTCCCACTGTCTTGGATTTTCATATTTAGAAAGCTTCTCAGCGGCATATTTCTTTAAGCTATCCTTTACGCTTTCAGTTGGCTCTATACCCTCTTTAAGTTTAACAACCGCTTTAACAATTTCACTGCCAGGGCGGTCGGGATCGGTTAATCCTATAATAGCAACCATCTCAACATCGGGATGTTTTGTTAAGATATCTTCCACATGCACACTATACACTTTATAGCCACTAACAATTAACATATCTTTAGTTCTGTCTACAATGGTAAAATAGCCATCCTCGTCCATAACTCCTACATCTCCCGTATGAAACCATCCATCAATTATTGTTTTAGCGTTTGCATCAGGTTTATTATAATATCCTCTAGTCACATTAGGGCCTTTAACAACGATTTCTCCGGGCTTTCCTAAAGTTACTTGTTCTCCCGTTTCTACATCTACCAAACGTAATTCGATGTCTGGGACTGGGATGCCAACCGTCCCAATCTTTTTCTTGCCATAGAGCGGATTCATAGTAATAATAGGAGATGCTTCAGTCATCCCATATACCTCTAACAATTTACTCTCTGCTGACATTTCACTTTCAAAATTCCTGATCGCCTCAGCTGGGAAAGGTGCTGCTCCTGAAATATACGCTTTTATATCTGATAAGATGGAAGGAGGAATATTTTTGGATTTAGGGTTATTTTTTATTGCTAAATATAATGTAGGGACATTTACCATTAAAAGTGGCTTCTTATCTATCATCTCTTTTATTAAATGGTCTGTATCACGAGGGTTGGGAATTAAAATTTGACATTCTGAGAGAAAGACAGTTACCATACTCATTGCTAAACCAGCCATATGAAATAACGGAAACGCCGACATATTGATCTGTCCCTCATCCTCTTCTTTAAAATCAAGCCAATTTGCTATTTGAACGATATTAGCTATAATATTTTCATGGGTAAGTTCAGTTCCTTTGGGAAGCCCTGTTGTTCCACCCGTGTATTGTAGTAAGGCGAGATCTTGCTTCACATTTATTATTACTTCTTTGACATCAATAGGAGTTTCCATAACTTCCTTAAAATCTAAGACTTTTTTACCTGGATAGGGGGTGACTTTTCCTTTAGGGATCTTTTTTGCTAATTTACCTATGAATACAATTAGTTTAGGTAGACCCATATAATCTGCTATATTTGTGGTGATTACACCTTCTAGATTGGGAACTTTATCTAAAATGTCTTTTAAAACATGTCCATAAATAGCATCCAAGGTAACGAAAAATTTTGCTCCACTGTCATTTATTTGATAAGCCAGTTCTGTAGGACTCAAAAGGGGCGAGCATCCCGACGCAATCCCTCCCGCTAAAAGAGTACCATGATGAGCAACCATATATTGAGGACAATTCGGTAAATTGATGGCAACACAATCTCCTTTTTTAAAACCATTTTTTTGTAAAAATGTCGCAAATCTATGTACCATCTCTTGAATTTCTTTAAAACAAAATTCACTTTTCATAAAAAAACAACAAGGAGAATCGGGATGCTTTTCCATTGCTTTATCAAATAATTTACCTAAACTCTCCGTGGGATATTTTAAATTAGGTTTAACATGAGGATCATAGGATTTTAACCAAATTTTTGCATCATAGGGTGATTGTTCAGATTGCATTTCTATCATCTCTTTAAAATTTTTTATAAAAAAGTTGTTAAATTAATAATGGTTATTATCTTCCTTATATAGTTTTACTAAATTTGATAAAAAATGCAGTAAATTTGTTGAAGATGAGAGATTTTTTATAAAAAAAATTATAGATTTAAAATACTCTGAATTTAAAAAAATATTGAGTTTTAATTCTACTGATTAAAAAAATTATTACAAAAGAAGTGAGAACTTAATTATTCAATTAATGGTTTCTCTGTTTTTAGGGTTTCTTTTTGATTAACCTTTTTCATTTTGGTTTCTTTCTCTTTTATATCTTGTTCTTCTAATCTCTTTTTTCGATGCTCTATATAAGCGCGATAAATCGTAATTTTCGGTGGAATCATGGTTAATATTATCTCCGCAATGCGGGGATATTCTGCGATAAAAATAAATTCTTCTTTAGTTAACGGACGTTGTTTATGTACATTAGCAAATCTTACCAGTTCCAAAATCTGTCGTGCCTCGTCATCATTTTTAAATTTAAGGTCGAAATTTTTATAAATATGTTTAAAGGAACTAATTCCCGAATATTCTCCAGTCGTAATTAACCTTCCTGTTTCAATCAAAATTTTCTCTCCTCGGCCTAATTCATGATAATCATATAATTCATAATTTTTATGATCTTTAAGCGCTCCATCCGCATGAATGCCTGATTCATGAGCAAATGCATTTTCACCTACTCCCACCTGGTTAACAGGTATGGGTACTCCGAAACAATGAGACGCATAATTGGCAATTTGCCATGACTTACTTAAATCAATGTTAGGATCCAATAAATCAAGTTCATCGAAATCTGCGCCATATTTTAAGGCTAATAATATGCTAATTAAATCGCAATTCCCTGCTCTCTCTCCCATTCCATTTACGGTGGTATTAATAAAAGCATCTTGGCCCTCTTCAATAACTCCCTTGGCACCTTCCAGTGCAGTGGCTACGGCCATACCTAAATCATTATGAGTATGCAATTCAATGGGTATTTGTAATTCTTTAGCTAATTGTTTACATCGAAAATGGATTCGAAAACTTCTCTCATACCCTAAGGTATCACAATAGCGTAAACGATCTGCTCCTGCTTTTCTGGCAGCATTTCCAAATTTAAACAGATAATCCATTGACGTCCGACTCGCATCCTCAGCATTTACTCCAATCGTTTTTATTCCTAAATCCTTAGCTCTTTTTACAGCTGCCACCATCATACTGATCACATCCTCTTGTCCAACTTTCCCTAAAAATTTTCCATTTATCATTTGAGGTGAGGTTGAAATCGATAAATTCAAATGTTCAACTCTCGTCAGTTCCACTGCTTTCTCTACGTCAGACTCAATTGCACGAATCCAACCCGATAAAATTATAGGATCTAAAACTCCCATTCGGACAAGTTCCAAATTTGCATTAATATAGTTGGTTTCATGAAGTGTGGTCGGAAATCCAAATTCGGATTGATGCACACCCATTTTGTTTAATAAAATATTAAGAACCGTCTTTTCTAATTTAGCAAGCCCAAGTCGACTTGTTTGCACACCATCTCTATTTGTTACGTCCAATATATAGATTCGATTGTCCATTTTACTCAAAAGTTTTTTTTAAGTTGGTTATTCAAAAAAGAGAATTATAATTCATATAATATATGATGCTTTTTCTATTTTGATATTTTTAATTCTCTCTCTTAATATAATAATTAAATTGCATATTAAATTATAAATTTTTTTATTTTATCTTAAATTTTTGATAGATCTTTTATTTAATTGTTCAAAATATGAACGATATGTTCTGTTCAATTTAAAATTTTGAACAAATTAATAATAATTGTTAATTTAAAATTAAAACAATTTTTAAGTGCTTTAAAAAATCTAAAATTTATCAAGTTAGCCGTCTTATTTAATAATTAGTTATAATTTATTTAATCAAAAAATTAAAGAAAATGGTTTAAAAAAATGAGAACGTATGAAGAATATGTCGAAAAACTAAAATCCATGAAGCCAAATATATACATCGGCGATGAAAAAGTAGGAAGGGACGACCCTCGTTTACGAGGAGGTATGCGGATTATCAAAGAGACCTTTGATTGTGCCCACAGCGAAGAATACGCTGATCTCTGTGTAACCACCTCTCACTTAACGGGAAATAAAATAAATCGCTTCACTCATATTCACCAAAGTGAGGATGATCTTCTTAAAAAGCAGTTGATGACGCGCTTACTTTGCCATCGAGTAGGTGGATGTATCCAAAGATGTATGGGTATTGATGCTCTCAATGGGCTTTCTGTCATCACCTACGAGATGGATCAAGCCCTTGGTACCAACTATTATGAAAGGTTTAAAAAATATATGGAATTCTTTCAGGAAAATGATTTGGTAGCAAGCTGTGCACAAACAGATGCTAAAGGAGATCGTCTAAAAAGACCACACCAACAAGAAGACCCAGATCAGTATTTAAGAGTGATTGAAACCAGGGAAGATGGTATTGTGGTTAGGGGGTGCAAACTCAACATTACAAATACACCCTATGTAGATGAGATGATTGTAGTGCCTTGTAGATATATGGGGCCAGAAGATAAAGATTATGCGGTTGCCTTCGCACTACCTTGCGACTGGGAAGGCGTTAAATTACTTACAAGACCTGCTTATTTTAGACAGCCTGAGACATACCAAACCCCTACTATGGAAATCGGGGATGCGGAGACATTTATCATTTTTGATGATGTGTTTGTGCCTAATGAAAGAGTTTTTTTAAATGGACACGGAGATCCAAGAGAAACCCCTTATGCGGGCTTTCTCGCATTAATGTTTGCTCATTATCACCGTCACAGCTATACGGGATGCAAGCCAGCGGTAAGTGAAGTGATTGCAAGTGCTGCGGCATTAGTTGCAGAATATAATGGTATTGAAAAGGCCTCTCACGCTCAAGATAAACTCTCTCATTTGATTGGAACGGCTGAATTAGTATTTGCTGCGGGAGAATCCAGCGCAAAACATTCTGAAAAAGCACCTTCTGGTACTCAGGTTCCAGATGAAATACTAACAAATGCGGGAAGACGACTTGCGGGAGAGATGATTTATGAAGAATATAAAATCTTAGCAGACCTTTCTGGAGGGATAATCGCGACGCTTCCATATGAAGGATCCTTTACATCTGAAGAAGTAGGTGAATTGGCTATGAAATATCTTAAAAGAAATCCTAGAGTTAAACCTGAATATATTTATCGTTGTTTTAAAGGAATTGAGGCTTTAGCGGTTTCAGATCTTGCAGGACTTATGCAGGTTGCGGGTCTTCATGGTGGCGGGAGTTTATATCATTAAGAGCATTTCGCTCCTTACCCGAACCCACAGATGGAAACGATAACCATGATGATGCGCTATGATCTAGAGAAATTGAAAGACATTTCAAAATATTTATTTGGTATTAAATCTAGACTCAAAAGATACGAACGACCAACCGTCACACCTAGGAAACAGCTTGAAAAATTTAGGAAAGCAATGCAAGCAAAACAAAAGCGGGAGTAAAAAGGATAAGAAATACAAATAAAATAAATTAATATTCTTTTTTTTTATTAATTTTTATTTATATCAGAGTAATTATTATTATCTTAACTTAAAATAATAACAAGTATCCTTGCCCTATATAGTATTTTCTTCATTATATATCTTATAAAATAAAGTATATATATATTAACATTGAAATTATATTAATCCTAAAGGATTAAGTCTAAAATGGAGAAATCATATAGTAATGTACTCATTGTATCAATACTGGTAATGATATTTGTAGTTATTTTTGACCATTATATTGCTCCCTGGCCAGTAAATCCCTTTTATTTAGGAAATATTATCCTTTATCCGATTTATTTAGTTTTTTATAGCGTCGCATTTCTTATTGGATCGTTTCTTTTCTATATTATAAATATTAGATTCAATGTGGAACTGGATTTCTATGCATGGGTTGATTTTACTCTGTGGTCTCTTTTTATTAGTATGCCCGTATTAGCAGGAGTAGTATCATTATCTCCTGAAGCAAGCATATTATCCGTTATATTAACCGTGTCCATTTCTCTTATAATCGTATTTTTACCGTTAGGTTTATTTTTTGGATTTCTCTCCTCAAGAACCACAGAGATTATAATTCAGGAATCGGAAAAATTAGCCAAACTTAAAAAAATGTGTATTAATTCCATTAAAGGGTTAGGGGGAGCCATAATAGGAGAATTTGTGGTGGTCTATATTATTCGTTTTCTTTTTTAAAATGAGTTTAGTCACTGCTAAATATTTCACAGCCACATTTAAAGTTAATGAGCGAGTTATAGTAAGCATAACACGAAAGATTGCATTTCTGACAGACTTTTAAAAGAGGCTTCATCAATTTGCTGTAAGTATTGGTTGATTGGGATACCACTTTCGAAAATTTCATTAAATTTTTCATAAAAGATCTGATATATATTTTCATTTCGAGAAATATAGACTCCCATTAATTTATTAGTAGGGTCGAAACTAGGTTGGATTAGTTCGATATCCGTTAGGCTGAAGTTGCTAAATGACTCTTCAGTGATATGCACATCAATATTTTTAAATTTAAAATCTAAAGATGCGATAAATTCTGTAAAAATTGAAAATTCTTTACTATTTAAAATTTCATTAACTAACTCGTTGTTAAATATAGCTTGAATATTGATATTCTTGATATTCTCTTTAATTTTATTCATTGCTGAGATTAAAGAGGTTTTCGAATGTTCAGGAAAATCCTTAATTGATCTTTTTTGAAGAGAAACAATTAAAGGGTTGGAATATCTAATTCCAATAGCTATTTTACATTCATTTTGAGCAAATAATGGATAATACATTTCATCAAAATTATCATAACTGAAATTGATAAACTCTATAGGTTCCTGGACAACTTCTTGTTTAATATTATAACTTTCAAGAAAATTCTCAAAGGAGGTTTCACATCTTATCTTTTTTTCTTGAAATTCATTTAAAAGTTCTTCCATTCTTTGGTTAATAATGGTTTGCCAAATAGGTAAGATAGGAGTGGACAAATTAATTTTCATAGGTCTATCATATAGTTGTACTAAATCCATTCCACTCAATACATTTATAATTTTATAGCCCCGTTTTAAGCTTAAGCCAAACTGTTTACATACATCCTTAAGATCTTCTATTTTTTTATTTTGTAATAAATAGTGGTAGATTCTTTCGATTCCTTTCTCGATTATACCCAGTGAATTAAACAAATTAGATAATTGGATAAAATTTTCCTCGCTTATTTCAAGATCACCTAATTTTATTACTCTTTCATTTTATCTAGAGTTAATTCAGTTAGCGCATCAAAAGCTTCATCCACATTAATATTATCTTTGCTCGAAAGCTCACTAAAACCTGCCATTTTGTTTTTTTCGGCTATCTGAATACCATGTTCTCTAGGTACATTTCTTTGCTCTTGAGCGAGATCGAGTTTTGCCCCTATTAGCATAATTGGTATTTCTCCTGCTTTTTGTCTTACTATGGAGGTCCATTCTGATATGTTGTCTAAGGTACTAGGGCGAGTAATATCATATAACAGAAACGCCGCATTAGCTCCTAAAGTGTAAGTCGGTAGAAGAAATCTAAATCTTTCTTCACCACCGACATCCCAGATTTGTAATTTTATTTTTTTACCATTTAAATCTATTGTTTTAACATGGAAATCAACTCCTATAGTTAAACGTTCTGAAGGATTAAAGATATTATAGCAATATCTTTTGGTGAATGAGGTTTTACCTACAGAAGCATCTCCTAATAATAGTATTTTAAAGGTATAATCGTAGTTTGGCATTTATACTATCATTTTAATTGAATTAATGGGATCTTATTATAATATAATCTATTCTTATAATATATTCTTAATCAATTACACCTTTTTAAATATAGCAGAAAATTTTTCTAATAACGTCTCTGAACATTTGTATTGAGATAATTCAATTGAAAAGGTTTTATTATATGATAATTTTTCTAGAAATCGATAAAATTTATTGAAGTCAAAACTTCCTTGTCCGGGGAATAATCTTTTTTGATTTTCTGGAGAATTATCATTAAAATCTGCCAGTTTAATTAAATAAATAAAATTTAATATTTCTTTAATTTCATTAAAATCTAATTTTAAGATGCCTATATGAAACGTATCGATAATGTATCCTAAATTTTCTTGACTTTCCAGAGGTTTCAACACTTCTTTAGCCTCCTTTAATGTTGTGATTGAACTCCCTTTTTGAGTTGAAAATTCGAAGCCCACATTAATATCTTCTTTATAAGCCCTTTTAGAAATTTCTTGGAGACGTTTTGTAGTTCTATTGATAATTCTCCATTTTGGTATGCTATTAATATCAATTGATGTATTTAGTATAGATGGATTTACAACTATAAGATTCGACTCTAATTTAATAGAATACTCAAGCATTAATTGAAAATTTTTCAAAATAGTGGTCTTATAATCCCTATCTGAACATAGAGAGAAATCCTCTAAGGGATAAATACTTGCTATTTTAGTATCATAAATATCCAATATTTCAATAAGGTCGTTTAATTGAGAGTTTTTTGAAAGTAATTTTTTTATTTTTTTAAAATCAAGATCAACTTCATCGAATAATTTAGCAAATTTGATGAAATCTAATAAGT
>SDNV01000106.1 GCA_004524515.1 Promethearchaeota archaeon | reverse complement strand
ATAATGACAAATTTATGCCTTTCTTATTCATTTGAATAAGATAATAAAGCGCGCTAGGACTATATAATGAGGACCAGCAATTCTTTATAGAAAGAATTAAGTCTTCAAAAGATACATTATATAAATAAGATTTAGCTTGTCCAGCAAAAGAAAAATTTTCTGTATCCTCTATTGTAGCAGATGATCTCACCGCAAATGAAGAATTACTACCTGCTTCTTTCTTAAATTTTTCAAATCCTGATTTGATTTCCTCTATTATGTTCTGAGGGATTTCAGTGTTTCGGATTAGCTGCTTGATAAATTTAGTAAGATGTAACACTTTCTTTATGGTCAAATGTGTGGTTAATAATTCTTTAAATTGCTGACTATTTTCAGATTCCTCGAGAAAAGTTCTATAAGAATTAGCGTTTAAAACAAATCCAGGAGGAATATTTAATCCCATTTGAGATAATTTAATAATATTGGCCCCTTTACCACCCAATAGAGATGGATGTGATGTCCCTTCATCGAAAAATACAATATATTCCATAATACTTATGGGTATAATAAAAATGAGAGTTAATTTTATATCTAATTTACACTTCAGTTCTCAATAAAAACTATACCTTTATCATCCTTGTCAGTCATAATTTTACATTTTTTACCATGGAGTGTATTCAAATCTTTTACACTAAAACGTACACCCATTATGCATGGTAAACCGAATTCTCTCGAAACTATTGCAAGATGTGAACCAGCAGATCCCGTTGTGCAAAGTACCCCGCTTAAATCGGATAAAATTGGACCTAAAGTAGTTGTACCTGCCTCTTCAACTAAACATATTTTGCCAGTAGCAATATCAAATAAATTAATTACATCTTCAACGGTTTTCACGAAAATCAGCTCTCCTTCTGACTCTGATTTAGAAGAGCAAGATAAGCCTTCACCAATTTTCTCCAATAAATTCACCTCTTCAGAATTTTTACTTCTGTGTATGTAATATGACTTTTAATTCATTAATTATGTTATATTTTAATGTGTCAATATCGTTTAAAAAAATATAAGTTTTAATAATTTTTTTAAATCTTTTTAGTGCGTTGCATGGGAAAGATTTGTCGAATATTAATTAATGCTATTAATTTACAATTAAAGTTGTGATATGACAACGTACTATTCAAAAAAAAAGACTATTTTAAATTTAGAAAAAATACTTTTATTTTGACTACACATGAAAGAAGCAAACGAAGAATCAAAGATAGAAATTACATCTGAACTGATGGATTTTTTCCATAAAGATAAACATTGGTTTGAGTTTGCTTCAAAATTATTGAGATTTACCGCCCCTCCAATTATTGGTTTTTTTATTGCTGATAAAAGCGGTACAATTATATTAACATGTGAACTTTTTGATGGTGCTCTTGAACATTTTATAAAAAGTGATATAAAGGATGAGGATACAAAATCTAATTTTGATATTGAGCTTATTCCTCCATTTATTTGTGCGCTAGAAAGTTTTACAGACCAAATTTGTGTATCAAATTTAGCAGAACTAAAAATTAAGGGGACTAATATAAAGATCCATACAATTTTCTGTTTTAGTCAATATACAATTACTTTCTTTTTAAATCCATTTTTTAAAATAAAATCCTTTGAAAATATAATATATGAATATTTTTTTAAGCTTTTTAAGGATTATAATACTGAATTTGAGAATATCTATAAGCCAAGTTCGAGAGATTCGTTTTCTCAAATTGAATTAAAAGGGAGGGCTTGGTTAAGAGATTTAACTTTTAAACAACTTCCTGTAAGAAGTCAAAAAGATCCTACTTATAAATTAAATTAATTATTTAAATTTAAAATATACTTACATTTCTAATCAAATATTTTTTCTGAAACATCTTCTAATTAATAAGAAGATAATAAAAAATTGAATAGATTTGAATGATATCATCTTTTAATTATTTAGATTAAAATATAATAACTCATTTTATAATTATAATTTCAATTAGTTCTATAAAAGGGATAAATATTGGATATTAAAGAGGCAAATGTATTAATTAAAGAAGTTAATGATGTCTTTGAATATCTTATCACTCACAGGGGACTCCTAGAATCGAAAATCTTCCCCGTGACTTCCTATATTTGTGTTTCCTTCTATAATTCCTACGATATGCTTTATAACATAATAAAAAAAGTCTCTGAAAAAACCTCTCCTGAGGAAATGGGAAAAAAATCTAGAAAAATACTCTCAGAGATTCAAGCATTAACAATCAATTATATTCCTTTATATTATATGGAGGGAAGGATGGGAGAAATTTTTAGGAATGGCAGTGATCCTATATCAGAAAGTGAAGAAAAAAGAAAACAGACAATATTTCTTTTAGATTTCTGGAAACGATTGGCATTCTCGTATTTTCAAAATGGTAGATTATTTGTTGCTGATATAAATGAATTAAATGAACACGGTGGAGCGGCTAATATTGCCTTGGATCAGCTTGATGTTGACTGGACTATGGAAAATATTAACCCTATTTCCAAAGAGGATGCGGGAAAAATCAGAAAAACCATGGCCAATCTTGAAGTATTTTCATTTCTAGACGAGTGTGAAGCAAGGGCAAAATTATGTGATCACGGCCCCTATCAAATTAATGATGATGAGATTTTAGTTTTTAGAGAGATATCACATCTTTATGATGGAGGAAAACCTCATTTTCCTTGGTCGGAAACCAAAGTTGAAGCACCTTACAGTAATATTGCGTTTGCCTATCGATTAAAAAATGTAAAGGCAATTGTAGATACTGTCGCTACAATGACTACAGAACCTATTAATTGGGGTGACAGAATAACAGGAGCAGCATTATTTACCCGAGATGGAGATGACGTAAAACCGATTGGATTGGATGTTTTAGATCCATTTTTCGATTATGCCACTAAAGCTCTGAGAGAATTATATATGAAATTTACAAAATGGGACAGAAAGCAGAGATTAATAGCAGGAGCTTATGCCTATTGCTATGGTTATGCCCGTTTCACTAATTTTGTGGGGATCACAGATGAAATTAATTGGGATCTCACCGAAAGGACGATGCAAAAATACGTCCCAGAATTCTTGGAAAATGATTTTGATCAAGGTATTACAAGGCATTTTAGGAGTAAAGCTAAGAAGAAAAAAGAAGGACCCTCTTTATATTTACTTCCGGAGGATTGATTTAGATGGTTTCAAAAATAAAGGATACTGAATTCGTTAATGCGGATGATTTACTTCATCCCCCAACCAATGAAACAAAATGGCGTGAAGCATATTATTGGAACTGGTCTGACCTTACAAATAATGTTTCTGGATTTTCCACGATTGGTATTGTACCTAATGAAAATCGACAAGAATTTGTTTTTCTTCTTTTTTGGGATGATAAAAGGGAATTCTATTATAAAGAACCAGATCTTATAGAACATAAAGATGATATTAATAGTATGCTTCGAGAAAAAAGATTAGCTTACAAAATACTAAAACCTCTTCAAACATGGGAAATATCCTATGAAGGTCGAAAATTCAACTTTAATATTATTTTTGATACTAGATTTTATTTATATGATTTCGGGAGAGATTCTTCGGCATCTTGGCATCGACATTTTGAAGCGTCAGGAGAGATTTCTGGAGAAATAAAATTTCGAGATGGAACTGTAAGAAAAATTAAGGGGTATGGCCAGAGAGATAAAAGTTGGGGATATAGAGATTGGCACCAATTTGATAAATGGTATGCCACACATTTTCAGTTTGAGAATTGGAATTGTGGGATGCGTAAAGATTATAGATTTAATCAGAAAGAACCTGATTTATCCGGTTCTATAGCAGATAAGGAGGGAACAGTACCCCTCGCTGAATTTGAAATTGAAACAATTAATGATACCGATAAATTCAAGAGTCCACTTATGGCAACTTATTATATGAAAGATGTGGGAGGCAATGAATATAGAATTAAGGCAGAAAGAATCAATAAAAATTCTTTTGTTCGTTTTGCTAGACAATTTCCAGGGGGATATACTGAGTTATTTGAACAGATGGTCATCATGAAAAATTTGGATACTGGAGAGATTGGCACCGGAATGATGGAACATCTAAGAACAATCAAAGAAGAATAACATTTTTTCTCAATTTTTTCTAAGTTATTACGAGATTCCCGAAATCTTTTAAATATTTATACAATCCTAAAAACTTAGCTTTTTATATTTGAAAGATAATATAATTATAAATTTAAAATATTTGTCAAAAAAAGGGGATATTTATGGTCTTAGATTTACTTGAATTTTATAATGGTTTGACGGGTACTATTTTTGTAATTATTTCCATATTTGTTGCACTAAAATTAATCAGCAAATATTATGAGCACAATAAGAGAAACCTCTTATTTGCCGGATTAACATGGTTGATAATATGTGAAACATATTGGCCTGTTGCGATTTCATTTATAATGATTTTATCGATTAACCAAACATTATCTACTGAAGCTTACTTTTTAATAGGGGCAATTATGATTCCTGTTGGATTATTAAGTTGGTTAGTAGTTTTTACCGATTTAGTATATAAAAGTAAACAGAAGTTAATCTTGGGTCTTGTATTAATTACAGGGTTTATTTGGGAAATTTTTTATCTATATTTTCTATTTACCAATCCGGATATAATTGTAGAAAAGGTAGGACTTGTTGATGGAGAGTATAAATCGTTTGCCCTCTATTATTTTTTAGCAGTTTTAGGAACATTTCTTATTACGGGATTAATCTTTGCTAATGATACCTTAAAATCCGAAGATCCTTCACTACGATTGAAAGGAAAATTACTTATCGGAGCATTCATAACGTTTTCTGTTGGAATTGCTCTGGATGGTTTAACGCCACTAAATTTCATAACTATAACAATCTATCGGATTTTAGTAATTTTAGCAGCATTACTATTTTATAGTGGATTTTTCCTGCCAAATTGGCTTGAAAAATTAATATTGAAGAAGTAGTAAAGATAAAATTTAAATTTGTAATATTTTTTTTTATTTTCTTTAATTATTTAAATAGAGCTTTTAAAAAAGTTGGTCCTAGAGTTATTTTAGAAACAAGTGGTAAATTTTTAAATATTTGTTCCCCTAACCATCGATCTCGTTTAACATCATATCCCTCTATGCTTCGAATTGCTTCCCAAACATATCTTCTAATCGTGCTATTCTCCGTAATAAATTGAGTATAAGTTTCCCAAATAATTTTCATAGCGGACCCCGAGCTATAGAATAGATATTCAGAAGCGGCTCCGTTCTTAAAATAGGATTCCAATAATTTTTCGCTAATTCCTTGATCGTATTGATATAATTCAGTTCTGGAAAAACTACTTTCCCTTTCCAATAAAGGTTGTATCACTTTAGAAGCAAGATCCGCACTTACAATCCCTCCTAATAATCCTTCATAGAAAAAGGAGGTAACTAATCCCGCTGACTCACCTAAAACAATCGCTCTATCTCGAGAGAAACTACTAATTGGATGCTTCGATATTTCTCCTATCACAGGTTTAACTTGGCCCTTTTTTAGTCCTGCGATATAAGGTTGGATTGGTTTATAATTATCTAATATTCGATTTAATTTTGAAATAATTTCTTCGTAAGTCTCATTACTTTTCCCTAAAAATCCTGTTGATAACCTTTCTCTTCCTTTATTGATAAAAAAAGGTCCTTTATCACTTATTTTATGATTAATATGAAACAGATAATTAAAATCTGAAAGTTCTTCTAATCGATCTTCATCTCCAAAAAGATGGACGTATATTCCTTTATACGAATCGGGAGTTTCAAACCCAATAGAATTCTGCAAATCAAATCCATAAGAGCCTGTAGCAAGTGCTATCAACTTTCCCGAATACGTATTCCCTTTGTTTGACAGAACTTCAACCTTTTCATTAGTTTTCAAGATTTTAGTTACTTTCTCTCCATATTTGATTACACCCCCTTTATTTTCACAGTTTTGAATCAAATGATCTATAAGCTTTTCTGTGTAGCTGATGTATCCAAATGGAGCTCCAAATTCCCCCGAATTTACTATTCCATTATATTTATGACTCATATAATTTATCTTGTGATGAATGCATGGAAAAAGAGTTTTATCGGAGTAGTCTATATCATTCAAAAAAGGACAATTATGTTCTGGAAAAATATTGGTGAGTAAGGCTTCATTTTTACTCTTTTCATCTTTTGCTTCAATTAAGAGAGTATTGGCAAAATGAGAAACTTTATGAGCAAAAGTGGCACCCGCAATTCCAGCACCGATAATGATGATGTCGAACATAATAATACCTAGTATTAAAAATAAAAAAAGATTGTTTTTTTAATTCTTTACTTAATACCTCGTTTTAATGGATTTGATCAATTTCAGTACGAATTAGTTTTTCAATAGAATTTCTAATCTTGAATAAATTCACCTCGCACATCCCTAGTGGAATTGATTTATCAAAGAGAAGCACAATAAAAAAATTAAACACTCCTATATTGGTCATTAAACTACTAAATACTTTTTGCCCATTCTCTAAACTATAGAACATCTCAGGTAGTGTTAAAGTACCAGATATAAATCTAATTTCTAATTCTCGAATGCTATTTAATAATAAATTATCTGGAAGGGAATTATATAAAATTGAACCTTTCGCATTCAAAAGAGAAGCTCCAACAATTTCATTTTGCAATATTAAGTTGGTGAAAAGATCAATTATTTTTGGATAAATTTTACGAGTTGCAGGCATTTCCTCCTCTCCCTTAATAATAGAGTCAATTATCTTATCAAATTTAGGATTTTCGATTTGTGTAAATTCTCTTAATTTATCCAATTGATAATATTCTCTAAAAAAAGCATCCGCAATGCCAATCAGTCGAGTTGATGTAAATAATGTACTGACGGATTGATCTGACAGCAATACAAAAATAAATTCATTCTCTTCTTTAATGGTGAATCGTAATCCGCTCATTTCTAATTCTTCCAATTTACGGGAAACTAAGCTTTCTGAAAAGGTAAAAATAGCCGAAAAAAAAGGAGTCAATAAATTAGTATCGATTTTTTGAAAATCTTCTGTGAAATACCGCACGTATAGTGGAATACCAGAGCTCTTAAGGATGTAGAGCGAATGAATTTTCATTAAGAATTATATATTATTATTCCTATAAAATAGTTTAGGATATCAATTTTAAGCTGTTTTTAAAACGAATTCTCAAAAATATCTACTTATAATTCATAAGAGAAACAAAAATTTTAGTTTTTAATAATTTCTTAATAAAAAATGATTTGAAAGGGCTAAAATTTCGGTTTTTAGACAGAGATTTTAATGATGATTTTCAATTTTCGTACCAATAGAATAAATTATTATTATAAAGCAGAGGTTTAAATTTTATAATTTTTTACATTACTTAAAGAAAAGTTAGGACAAAAGTTTTCACATCTTTGTAGAGCAAAAATGTCTGATCATGAACTGGAAAAAATTAGATTAAAAAAAGCAGAAATGCTTATGAAAATGAGTTCTTTACCAAAAGAAGTAATTCAAATTCGTAGTGCAGATGAGTTTAATAAAATTTTAAATGATTATGATAAAATTATTATCATTGATTTCTCGGCAGTGTGGTGTGGGCCGTGTAAAATATTTGCACCAGTATTTAAAAAACTTCAGGAAGAATACCAGAATGAATTTATATTTGTAAAAGTAGACGTGGATAAAGTCCCTGCTATAGCACAACAATATCGAATATCCGGAGTTCCCACCACTTTATTTATTAGAAAAAGTCAAGTACTCAATAAAGTCGTAGGGGCAACGAATTACGATAATATGAAAGTGTTTCTTGAAAGGCTTAAGGATTACAATCATTAGGTGTTGAAGTATCTTACTTAAATATTAATTTTTAAGGTGATATGAGGGCTGGAAATAATTACCAAACAATTAAAGCAAATAAAAAAGATACAAGAAGAAGAGAAGATTGATGAATCTATTTTAGATGAAAAAGGTGTTTTTAGGAGTAAAGAATTATTTAAATGTATTTTAGGATTAAATGATTTTCAATCTAATGTGCTCTCTTATTTAATTAAACACTCTCACTCCGGTACTTCAGAATTAACTGAGTTCTTTAAAATGGATAGAAGCTCGATTCAAAGGGCACTTCAAGATTTAACAGAGTTAAATCTTATTAAGCGAGAATCGATGTCATTAAAAGCTTATGAAAAAATGAAAGGTTTTACACATTCAAACAGAAGAGGCTACCTTTATGTATATAGTGCGAGGAATGTGGATTCCATAAAGGTTCAATTTAAATCTCTATTAGATAAATGGTATAGTTCAATGTTGAATTATATTGATAATTTAGATTCTCTTTTTGATTGTTTTGAATCAGATGGAGAACTTTGTCTCTAATTATAGTTTAGATATTAAAAGAAAAATATAATTTTGAATCATTAAGATTCAAAAAACCCTCCTAATACGTCAAGTGGGTCTTGATTCATTATATATTTATCATTTTTGATGTTCCATAAAGGTTCCAACTCGAGATTATTCCATTTTCTTGTTAATCCTGCGGAAAGCCCTGCAAAATTATTAATAAGCTTTTTATCATCTTTTTCGAAGATATTCTTCTTAATCAAATCTTCAATGAGATGCTCACGTGAAATTTCTTCATTTTCATAGATTATATGTACAAATTCTTTTTGCTTTGGGTTTAAATCACTCCAAAATGAATGAAAAGAGTCTTTATCCCATGATCCGGAATAAATTCGAGTTTTTCTGCCCTTAGTTTTTTTTTTTAAAGTTAATTTTTCTAAGTCTATAAAAGTTTGCAACTCTAATAATAGGGGCATTAATTTATGTGAAAATTTTTTGAAAGGAACTTTCTTTTTTAATGGCAGTGTCCCTCCGTTAATTTTCAGCTCAATCACATTTGATCCTTGAATGATAGGGATAATGATTCTTTGATTTTTATTATCAAGCTCCTCATCCTCATAGTCTTCATATTCCTCCTCTTCATCCTCATCATTAATTTCGTTATAATCATTCTTATTAGTCATAAAATAACACTAGATTTTTGTTCCTAATGGATTTGGTTTAAAATTTGTCAAATAATTTGATGCAAATAAGGAAAAAATCTTCCTATTTATATGCCGAGAGAGCAAAAATTTTTAGAACTATTTATAGGAAAAATAGTTTAATCTATTTAGCAGGTTATATGAAAAATTCCCGCAACCTTTTTATTCGATCTTAACGCTTCATTAGTTTTATCTAAAATTAAAGGAGTTT
>SDNV01000105.1 GCA_004524515.1 Promethearchaeota archaeon | reverse complement strand
TTTAATTGTCATTATTATATTATAAATGACAATTATTAAATTTTTTCAAATTAAGTAGTTATTTTTATGTTCTTAAATTTGAGTAATCGTTTAAATCAAAAGTTTCTTTATTACCTCCTACAATCGTGCTAGTCCATCCCGACAGCTTGTAGGGATTTTGGTAATTATTATTTTGATTTTTAATAAATTGGTTTTTTCAATTAAGAAAAAAAAGGTTATGATATAACACTAGGGAACGGGGAGACCGATTATTCAGTCTCCAATATATGGTCCTTAGCGAAATGATCCCTTTGTCTGCAATCTGGATAAGTTAAATCAATATGCTGATCTTCCTATGGTGGTATCGACTATGTGGTTTGAATATGCCATTGTTAAGGAACTATATTCAGAGCGGAAAGGGGCTCATGAGGTCCAATGGTATGCAATCCTAAATAAAGACATAAATTATAGGTACTATTAGGCAGATTGAGAAAAAGTTTGATATTATTACTGAAAATTTAAATAAATTTAGCTTTTTTGAGTATAAAGATCCTCTAACGCGTCATTTTCTTCCAGATTTTGCCGAAATAGAAATTGATGTCATTATGGGCTCCAAATAATTCCATAGGTCTACCAAAGATGAAATTATCGACGATATTAAGATATAACGGTCTTAATATGGTCTTAAAGTAAAAATAAAAATAAAAAAAAAGGGCTTTAAAATTTATCCGAATCTTTATACCAGCTGGGGAACCATCGATAATAGTCATCTGGAAAGGATTTTTTTAGACCTTCATAAGTTGCTTTTACTAACGCGATTTTACCGTCTCGATCACGATTGGTAACAATTAATTTCTTTTCTTCAAGACTTTCAAAAACCTTTTTAATCGCCGATCTACTGCCTCCGATATCCAATCTTACATCATCGGGAGTCATATAAAGACCGGGGTTAACTTTATAATCATGTGCGATTACCTTTAATATATTTTCCTCATTTATTTCTAATCCTTTAAATTGGGATTCTCTTTTTGAGACAATAGGAGCGTTTATCTCTTCATTCCAGCGGAGTCTCACAGGTTCATTATTTTCTGGTAACATAGAAGCGAAGCGATAAATGATGATTTTTTGTATTTCGCTAGTGCCAGCAACGATCTCCCCTATTTTCCCTTCTCTTACAATGCGTTCTGCTCCGTAAAATTTAGTGAGCCCATCTCCGCCCATCACCTGCACTGCTTTAAGTCCAGCATCTCGAACATATTCACTAATGAACCATTTTGCGATGGAGGCATCAATCATAGGTTCCTGCCCATCATCTAATTGTTTAGCACAGTTATATGCAAAAACGCGTCCCATTCTATATCTAGCTATAATTTCTGCGATTTCATTTTGAACTCCCGGAAACTGATTTGTGGATCTATTAAATTGAACCCGTCGCTTTGTATAATGGAAAAGCAATTTAACTATATCTTTCATAACGCCTACATAAACAGCTCCCGCAATAAGGCGTTCAAAATTCAGTCCCGCCATCATTACATTCCACCCTTTACCTACTGCTCCAATTCTATTCTCATCAGGAATTCTAACATCATTAAATGAAAGATATGTATTAGGTACGTTATCAAACCCAACTAAAGGATTTACTCTTTCCAAATGAAATCCGGGTAATCCTTTCTCAACAATAAAAGAAGTTATATGAGAATATTGCTTACGATCGGATTTATCTTCGCTAGTTTTTGCATAAATAAAATAACGATCGGAAACCCCTCCCCCAGTAATGTATCTTTTTTTACCATTAATCACCCACTCATCTCCGTCCTTTACAGCTGTAGTCATAACATTAGCGGCATCAGATCCCGCATAAGGTTCAGTGATACAAACCGCTCCTAATTGATTTCCACTTGCCATTTGAGGGAGCCATTTCTTCTTTTGATCTTCTGTTGCATATCTTAACATTTGCTCTAAGCCAGCCAGCATAGATACTACAAAAACGTGTCCAACTGAATACAGTCTTCCTAATGCTTCAGCGACGATACATGATCCAGTGGCACCTAATTCTAATCCGCCAAATTCTTTGGGAATCCCAGCACCAAAATATCCTTCAGCGGCAACTTTTTTAACCAAAGGCCAAGGAAATTCTTGCTTCCAGAAATAATATTCTGCTTCTTCAAAATTGTCATCAACAAACTGATTAACCTTCTTAGAAATAGCTTTTTGCTCTTCGGTCCACCACCAAAAAGTTTCTTCACTCATCTTTTAACCCATTATATGTAATTTTTAAACCAAAATTATTGTATGATTTGATTTTAATTATATATGTAAAATTTTCATTTTTGATAAATCTTGAAGTTTTAAAGTTTTATTTCTCAAAATTACCTAAAGACAATTATATTAATGCTCTTTAGATAAAATTAATTAGAAAAATATTCTTATTTTAAATTTACACAACTTAATATTCTTAGATTAAAGAGCTGATTCTGATTTCAATTCCAGCATCGATTAGAGAAGGTCCAAGAACAACTAATACATTAGTCAAAAAACGATATTTAATTATCTACTTTCTCATAATCACATTAAGCTCTCAACCTTCATTATTATGGTTCTGGTATTATTGGCAATTATTTCCTGAAAATAATACATTGTTTTATATTATTTTCCCGTTCGCTTTCCTTATAAGCGTGATTATTTTAATACTAAGTTCTATAGCGGTGGCAAAATTTTTCCTCGTAATTATAAACCTATTTCATAAACCTAAAGAAGGGGTATTTAACAGAGATAAAAACGATAAGGATTTTTGTTATTGGAGCTTGAGAGCAGTAATCAGAAAGTGGCCCATATGGCTGGCAAGACAACTAAATTTACCGATACTTGAAACTCTAGCCTTAAAAGTTTTAGGGCTTAGAACATTTAAATTGAGCTGTTTAAATGTAGGCTGGATTGATTGTGAGTTTATTGAATTGGGTAAGAATATTAGAATTGGACAAGGAAGTGTTATTATGTCCAATATTATCATTAGAGATAAATTAATTATAAAAAAAGTTATTTTAGAAGATAATGTTATTATAGGAGCACATTCAGTAGTCAGTCCAGGAACTAAAATAGAACGAAATTCCACTCTTGATGCTCTTTCTTTAACGAGTATAAATCAAAGATTAAATAGTAATTCAATTTATAGTGGGATACCTGCTGAAAAAATTATGGAGAATAGAGATATTGAAAATAAAGAAATTTTACTGGAACTTATTTTTAAAATAAAAAATGAAATTTCTCAGGATCAAGCTCTATTAAGGACCGATGTAAAAGAATTATCTGTCCCTTTTCATGTGTATATAATTTCTGGTTGGTGGATAGTAGGAGGATCATTTATAATACCTGGAATTCTATTTTTTATTTTTATATATTGGGTTTTAATTCCGAATTTATTTCTAATTCCGTTTTCTCTTACATTATTATTTAAACTAGAAATATTTTCGATCTTGCTCTTAACACCAATAGCTCTTAGTGGTATATATTTAATTCATTTATTTTTTGTTGCTTTATTTACTAGTGCTTTTTATCGTTTTGCTGACTATAGAGGCCCTGCCCAAGGAGTATTTGATAGAAATTTACATGAACAATCCAAGGCGTTAGATTATTATCATTGGAGGTCATTTCTTCTTAAATATCCCGTATTTGCATTTTTAAGATCTCCCTTCCCATGGTTAATTAATTGGGAATTAAAATTCATAGGATCAAATAAAATTGGAAAAAGAACGGTATTTGAAGAATGTTTTATCCATTCTCATTTAAATTTTGGCAAAGATTGCTATATGGGAACATATGCTCATATAAGTAATCATGTTGTTGATGGGGTATATGGATCTGAGAATTTAACGTTCTATGGAGCAAGAATCGGAGATAATTGCATCTTCAATGCCTTAATTGGAGGCATGCCTGGACTGGAAGTGGGAAATAATGCAACATTTCTTCCAATGGCAACTACTATTAAGTATGATAAATTGGGAGATGACGGAATATATTTCGGTTTTCCCTTAAGGAAACTTAGTGATGAAAGAATTAAACAATTTATGGGGGAGAATTCCAATAGAAAATAAAAATCAATCAAATTTAATCGAAAGTATAGAATCTGTTGATCTTACTAAATTTCCCATAACTACAAATGCTTTTAACTGGACTCCCCTCTCTATATTACTATACTTAATGCTACATGTTTTATCCTTCTTTATACCGTTTGCCATGATTCTAACTTTTTATAATGGGGCGCTTGATTCTAATATTATCGTTAACTGGTGGAGGCTGATTTTTATTTTTATAGACATAATGGCATGGTGGGGCCTATATTTATTAACAAGTCTACTACTTAGCAAATTATTATTAATTCTTTTAGAATTAATTCACAAACCACGCGAGGGTTTATTCAAAATAGAAAAAACCGATAGGGATTATTATTATTATTGCTTAAGAATATCCATTAAAAAATTTCTTTTTTGGACATGGAATAATTTTTGCTTTCCTTGGGTCTCAAATTTGGCGTTTAAAGTGTGTAATATGAGAGCGGATTATAAATCCACTATGTTTGATGGATGGAGTGACGTTGAATTTATTGAATACGGGAATAATATCATGATAGGGCAAGGTGCTGTAGTCTTTTCAAGTATGATTATTAAAGATCATTTATTAATTAAAAAAGTTATTATAGGGGACCATGTTGTAATCGGGGGGAACTCAATTGTCGCCCCTGGAACTGTCATTGGGAAAGGAACTACATTAGGCGTATGGGCCAGCACTCATATCGGTCAATATTTAGAACCTGATTGGATTTATATAGGAAGACCCGCTCGCAAATATAAACAAGCTGTGACATATTATGAGGAGACCAAAAAAGAAAGCGAAATAGGTACCTATCGCAGAATTGTTGATACTGGAGAAAGACAGGCTCATAAAGTAAATCGCTTTGTTAAAAAGAACCTGGTCGCGATCGCGATAGAGAATCTCGAGAAATTATATGATCAATGGCAACAATCCTTAGAAGATAAAAGTAAAAAGGAAATAAAGAAAAAATATAAAAAAAGTAAAAAAGAAATTAAAAAGAAAGAAATTGGGGAATTTTAATTCTTTAAAAATATTAATCCTCTCTTTCTAAGCCAATATCAAGCTTTTTAATGATCTTAATTGATAATAATCGTTTATTTGTGTACAAAAATTAGATTTAATCAAAATTTAAATATTAAGACAGTTCTATTAATACTAAGCAAAATTTACTATTAAACTAAATTAACTTTTAAGATTCTGTCAATTTTAAAAAAAAATTCAATTTAAGGTGTGAAATAGAAATGGTATCCACTTTAGGCTATTTAGACGGTCTTACAGCAACTGGTATTATCTTATCTTCAGTCATATTCGGTCTGCTGTCTTTTTACCATGCGAGAAAACTGGAAGCAAAACTACTCGCTATTGCAGGAATACTGATGATGTTTATTGGTCTTTTTTGGTTAGGGCCTTTTGTCGATTTTATTTTAATACTAACCACAGGATATAATATTCGCCCCATTTATGTTTATGGCTGGTTGAGTTATGTTTGGGTGGCACCTGCTATCATTGTGGCTATGTATCTTGGATGTGAACTTATGGTACCTGAAAAAAAAAAAATCATTGTTGGTATTTACGGTGTTATAGGTGTGCTTTTTGCGATTTTGGTTTTTTTCTATGTATCAGAAACTTTTCTATTTACATTGAATAATCCTGGCCAAGATACTATAGATGCAAGCTTTAATCGTGGTTTTTATGCATACTGGATAATAATTTTCTTTCTAATATCAACATTCATTTTCGAGGGGATTGGATTTGCTATAAAAGCGAAACAAGCAACAGGGGAAATACGTAAAAAATTTACCTATTTATCTGTCGCATTCATAGTTTTTGTAATTTGTGGCGCTCTTGATTCGGTCCTTCCCGTGGGAATTGCTATTGGATTAGTAAGAATTGTAATGATGACGTTTGCTTTGTGGATGTACCTTGGTCTGAAGACATAATTAATTAAATAATTTTTTTCTTTATTTTTTTTTATAAAATTAACCCATTCTCAGGAAGCAGTTGTCTTGTAGATCAATTTATAGGAATTATTAAGAATATTTGAGTATTGCTTTATTTTAGGATAATAAAAAAAATAAATAAAATTAATAAGAATTTTTTGAATCATAATAGTCTCTTAAATTTATTAGAATTATTTACTTCCAATATTCTTATTAAGTCAAAAATATTAACATTAAGTTTGGTATAAATCTCTATATATACAAAATTTTTATTTCGAAGGTTTATAATTAATCTAATTTAGATTTTCATTCAAAATTGAATATGAATTGATTTAATAATAACTGAGATGTAAAATATATACAAGAAAATTTTAAAAAAAACGCTATTATAAAATTCTTTACTAAAAAGGTGAGTTATAGTGGTATCTACTACGGGTTGGCTAATTGGAGGAACAAGCTTGTTTTTGTACTAAGAATTAAAATTTATATATTTAAAAATCAATATAAAATAATAGAATCTTATCTAGAATTTCAATAAGAAATATTAAATTAAGAGATTATACATTAAATATAATTTACAAACGAGGATATTTTAAATGGTTTCTCAATTAGGTTTACTTGATGGATTAACTGCTATAGGAGTGCTCACATCTTCGGTAATATGCGGGTCTATATCTTTATATACCGCTAAAAAATTAGATGCAAAACTTCTTTATGCAGCAGGTTTAGCCATGATCTTCTCGGGCTTGTTCTTTTTAGGTCCTACAACTGATATAATTCTAGTATTAGCAACAGGAAAGAATATAAGTCCAATGTATTTATATGGAATTTTAAGTTATATGTGGGTTGCTGTTTCAGTTTTACCGACAATGTATTTAGGTGCAGAGTTAATTATACCTGACAAAAAAAAGGCAATTGTAGGGATTTATGCAATTTTAGGAGTTATATTTCAATTGTTTCTCTTTTTAGACACAATTAATGCTTTCATATTCACGCTAGGCGTTCCCGGAGAAGATTTGATAGACGCGAGTTTTAATAGAACCCACCCAACTTACTTCTTTATATTGTTTTTTTTGCTATCAACACTTATCTTTTGTGGTATAGGATTTTTAGTGAAAGCCAAACAAGCAACTGGTCTACTAAGGAAAAAATTTTTGTTATTATCTTTAGGATATATAGATTTCGTTATAGCAGGTACATTAGATTCGTTGTTTGCACCCGGAATAATGCTTTTTTTCGTAAGAATTGCAATGATGTGCAGTCCTTGGTTAATTTACATTGGTCTAAAAGCTTAAATCAACTTTTTTTATTTTTATGAATTTTATTATCAATTATCAAATCTGATAAATATATATCTTTATTAACTGAAAAGATCAAAAATATAACTAATTGACTTAATATGAAATAATAAAATCAATATTTCTATATAATGGAATAATTAGGTGAGGTAATATAGTATCTACAACTGGTTGGTTAATTGGAGGAACAGCTTTATTAGTTATGGTATTTGGGCTAATATTCGGGATTTTTTTTATTTATAAATCTAAAAAATTAGAAGCGGATTTACTTTTATATGCGGGAATTTTAGTCATTTTTACGGGGCTTTTTTATTTAGGAGCTTCAGCCGATTTTTTGTCTGTTCTATTTACTGGAAATAATTTAGATAACAGGTTTGGTCTGCATGGGATTTTGGCTTACATGTGGGTTGCTCCTGCTGTTATTGTAGCTATGAATATTGGGGCAGAAATTATGTTCCCTGAGAAGAAAAAGATTATTATAATTATTTACGCTGCCTTAGGTATCATATTTGAGCTATTTCTTTTTTTAGATACTAACAATGCGTTTACTTTTGCATTAAATGAAGATGTTATTGATTCTAGTTTCAATCGAACCCATCCAACCTTCTTCTTTATTGCATTCTTTTTAGCCACTGTCTTTGTATTCATTGGAATAGGTTTTTTAATAAAATCGAGACAAGCCTCAGGAGAAATAAGAAAAAAATTCGCTTATATATCTTTAGGATTTATATTATTTGTAATTTGTGGGGCTTTGGACTCTCTTGTAGCCCCTGGAATCTTCTTAATAATCATCAGAATAGGAATGATAAGTTATGCATGGTTAGTTTATCTTGGATTAAAACCTAGTTAATAAAAATGAAAAATTTTTTTTTTTAATTTACTTTTTAAATGAACTATATGAAAAATATTTAAATAGCTTACCAGAATCATAAATACCAATACAATTTTATAATCTAATTACTATAAATAAAAATCGTTTACAATTAAAATAAGACCATCATTAAAGTGAGGATTATGTATAAATTAGTACTTTTAAGACATGGAGAGAGTATCTGGAATAAAGAAAATAGATTTACAGGATGGACGGATGTAGATCTCTCAGAAAAGGGGATTAAAGAAGCAGAAGATGCAGGAAGAACATTAAAAGAAGAAGGATACGTATTTGATATTGCGTATACGTCCGTTTTAAAAAGAGGGATTAGATCACTCTGGATTGTTTTGGATGAGATGGATTTAATGTGGATTCCCGTATTCCGTTCATGGCGATTAAATGAGCGACATTATGGGGCCTTACAGGGTCTGTATAAGACAAAAATTGCGGCAGAATTTGGTGAGGAACAAGTTTTAATTTGGAGAAGAAGTTATGATATTCCTCCCCCTGCTCTTAAAACGAGTGATCCTAGAAACCCCGCTAATGATCCAAGATATAAAGAGTTAAACCCAAATGAGATCCCTTTAACGGAGTGTTTAAAAGACACGGTTGAAAGATTCATGCCCTATTGGCACGATATTATAGCTCCAGCGGTTAAATCAGGTAAAAGAATATTAATATCTGCTCATGGGAACAGTTTAAGGGCACTTGTAAAACATCTTGATAAGGTTTCTGAAAAAGATGTAGTCGAGTTAAATATTCCAACGGGTATTCCTCTTATTTATGAATTAGACGATAAACTTAAACCCTTAAACCATTATTACCTTGGAGATCAAGAAGAAATACAAAAAGCAATACAGGCCGTAGCCGATCAAGGAAAAGCAATATAAATTAGAAATTAAAAGAGTAAATATCTCTTAAAATTACGATTTTTAAAGGTTAAAAAATGGCTAAAATTAAAGTTAAAATACATCCTTATTTAATTCCAAAACCTGTAGTTTTAATAGGTGCCATTGTGGATGATAAACCCAATTTCTTCACTGTGGCAGATGTGTCTACTACTGGGTATAAAATTCCTAGATTTGTGGTTAGTAGCGAAAAAGGACATTATACAAACAAAGGAATTATAGAACATGAATGCTTTAGCGTTAACATCCCTTCAATAGACATGGTTAAAGAAACAGATTATTGTGGTATAAAATCAGGAAAAGCAATAGAAAAATCAGAAGTTTTTAGTATCTTTTATGGAGAAGAGTTGAAGAATGCTCC
>SDNV01000104.1 GCA_004524515.1 Promethearchaeota archaeon | reverse complement strand
TTCTAATGAAGTCTTATTCATTTTAAATGAATTTGTGTCCTTTATAAATTTAGTTGGTGTATTCTTTAAATAAACATAATAGATTTTGTATCCACAAGCAGGAATGGAACCTATAAAGCTAATTCTAATTGTGGTATTGCCTTCTTGCCAATATCTAGGAATTTCTTTGATTTTGTAAATCTGATATTCTATATCGTTATTTTGATAGTCGGTTAACCTGATTTGTGAAACAAATTTGTTCAAGTCATATTCTTTAGGGATGATAATGTCAAAATATGTAATATCTGTTCGGTCCCAAGGTAATGGGTTAAATATGATTAACGCAGATTTATCTTTTTCTTTTTCATTAATGTTAATTAATTTAGATAAATAAATAAGAGAATTAGTCAAAATTTCATTACCAATTTCTTCTGCCCATTTAAATCTTGTGATCATGTCTTCATGAACTTCATCAATGCTACATCCGCAAATTGAATCATGGGGATGATTTTTCATAAGCCATTTTAATCCCGTCCAGATATAAGCACTGGGATATTCAAAATTGTTATATTTATCAAGAATCCAAGTAATTGTAGATAGGGGTTCTGTATATTTTTCGTATAAATATTCAATTTTTGTGTTTTTCTGTTTTATCCACATTCTTGCTGAAAATACTCCCGAGAGGAGGGGATGATATTTACCCCCTCGAAACTCCCCTTCATAAGAGTTAAGTTTAGAATTTGTTGATAATACCTCATTAATATAATATTCAACATCATTTATCTCCATCTGCTTATCAGTATATTCTTCATTCCATTGTTTCACAATTTCCGAAACTTCAGGTTGAGGAAATAGATGATCCGATCCATTATTAAGTATTACCACATTGCTTCCGATATATCTCTCCAATTTTCTGATAGCTCTTTTAAGCTGTCCAATTGCAAGATTGTATCTGCTATTTTTAGATGTTGTATTTAGACTTGCTGCGGAAGAATATCCTCGTATTAAATGTATACCTAAAACAGAAGCTGAGTTCCCGGGAGCATTCCATAAAAATTCCATATTTAAGTTATTTTCCTCTAATTCATTTCCAAATCCTCTCATAAATAATGCGGAAGGAATCTCAAATCCCGAGAAAATTTGAGGAAGCTGTGCGATATGGCCGAATGTATCAGGTATATATCCTGCTTTCATGACCCTCCCATATTTTCTTCCTAAGATATGTCCTAATAGCAAATTCCGAATAAGTGATTCTCCACTTACCAAGAATTCATCTGGTAAATTATAGAATGGTCCAATGGAAAGGCGTTTCTCTTGTATTAATTTTTTAATAATATCTTCCTTTTCTGACTTTACCTCTAAATAATCTTCTAAAGCAATAACTTGTCCATCTAATGTAAAATTGGTAAAATCTTTATCAGTTTTAAGGATTTCAATTAATTTATCCATCATTAACACTAAATAAGCCCGAAATTCGTTAAATGGAACATACCACTCCCTATCCCAGTGAGTGGTGGGAATAATTATTATCTTTTTTGCATCCAATTTTATCACTTTTCTAATATTTAATTCTTGACAATTATAATTTATAGTATTGATTTATTTCCTATTAAAACTATATATCTTCTAATTCCTATCAAATTTCTAAAAAGAAATAACAAATTTTTATAAAACTTTCTTTTAAGCAAATTATGACTCCTATTTTTTAAAATAAAAAAAGATATAAAAAAAAGTAAAGATTATGGAATCATCTTTAAATACATATTGTAAATAATCAGTCCAGCATATCCAAGAGCAGTAAATACTGTAAACCATTCGAGTAATGGAGTCTCGACTAAAAAAATAAATGTTAAATTTATTACAGCAACCACAAAGCCATATATTGCAATAATTTTAATAAAATCTGGATGAAATAGTAAAGATATTCCTGCTAATATCAAAACAAGTAAATTAAGTTCAAAAAATACCTCGGACCAAAAAATATGAGGTTGGGGAAAATCTTCTGAAAAAATACCAATCATAATTAAAGCAAATCCAGAAGCCACACCAACTATTTGCGTGAGTGTTACTAAAATTTTATGCCAGATCTTCTCTGTATACCATTTGTAGAGTCCAATATAAAAAGGAAATAAAGCAGAGCCCGTTAATATGCATCCAATATTATAAAAAATAGCCCCATTTGGACTATAAGTTGAATTGCCTAAATCACTTAACCAATTATCAAGGGGACTATAAGGCGGAGGAAATAACGCAAGGGAAATGAATGTAAATATACAGTAAAATACGATAACAAGAATCCCAGAGATAACACTGATAGGCCATTTTAAAAAATTCTTTTTCATGTCCTATAAATCCTCATCAGTTTTTAATATAGTTTTATTAGTTTAAAGATTTAGTTAAAAAAAATCAAAATTAGTAATTAGTTGTTATTATGACATTACATCATCTTCAATATAAAATTATTTAAAATATTGGAGTAGTCAACACATTAGATACTTCTTCCCAATAATTTTTAATATCCCATGTTTCTTTTTTTTTTAATTTAAGAGAAATTTTCTTAAAAATCTCTTTAATTTCAAAGGATTCAAAGTAATTCAATTTAGGCGCAATGACTCCAATCATATATTGTCTCTCTCCTGCTCTAACAGTTTTATCTTTATAGGAATCAAAAAGAATATAGCCATACATTTTTATATTTTCAATATTTAATAGAATCCCCTCTGCTTGTGTGATATCTTCATTTCCATAAATCGATACTGTGGCTTGAAATAATTGGGTTCCCACATCTCTAATGGAAATTGGTAAATTCTGGTCCTTGGGATAAAAATATTTTAGTTCTGGACCAATCCTATCATCCCACATGACAACAATTAGATAAACGGAACTTTTTTGATTTTCAGAAATTGATGATTTACTTCCTAATTTGGATGCCAGAAGTAATTCTTCTACTTTTCGATTAATCGAATTGATTTTTTTGTTTCTTGCAAGCTTTCCAGCCACTATTGCGATCAAATCTTCTTCATTAAAAGGCTTAGTGAGATAATCATCTATCCCTAACATTTTTCCAAAACGTATTTCTTCAGGTGAAGATTTTGCTGAAAGAAAAATAAAAGGGATTCTATTAAAGCGGATATCATCAAAAATGGTTTTAAAAAATTCATAACCATCCATTTTTGGCATCATAATATCACTTATAATAACTTCAGGGGGGTTTTTTTGCTTGGATAATATTTTTAATGCTTCTTCTCCATTTTCGGCGGTAATTGCCTGAAAACCATTTGCTTCTAAAATTAATTTGATATTAAACAGAATATCCTTATTATCATCAACTACTAAAATGAGAGGTTTCAAGATTGATCTCCTATATTTCTATTAGATCTATATTAAATATTTGTTGATAGGATTTTTATAATTTTTTTAAATTTATAATTTAATTTTGGGAAGAAATACATAAAAAATCGATCCTTTACCAAAATCACTTTCTACATAAATATCTCCATAATGAAGGTTTGCCAAATCTTTAGCAATAGATAATCCTAATCCCGTTCCAGAAATGTCTTTTACGTTTTCAGCCCGATAAAAGCGGTCAAATAAGTGAGGTAAATCATTTTTATGAATACCTATGCCATGATCTTCAAATTGAAAAAGAACTCCAGAATCATTATTTGGATTAAATTTCCCTTTATAATTGTTAATCGCTCTGATTTCAATTGTGGAATCATTATTCGAATATTTGATTGAATTGTCAATTAAAATCCGAAAAATTTGATCTATCCTTTTTGGATCTCCCCTCAATTGTATATTCTCATCAATATCCAATTCAAAATTTATATTCTTTTTCTGACCGATAGGTTTCATAAGCGTTAAAATTTCATTGATGACTTCTAGGGGACTATATTCCACCCAGTCTAATTCCATTCGTTTCTCATCTATTTTTGAAAGAATTAAAATGTTTTCTGCTAATTCATTTAATAGATGTATATTTCTGGAAATTCCCTCCATTAAACGGTCTTCTACATCTTGACTAATCGTGTCTCTATGATTTTTTAAATAATCTAATGACATTAATAAAACCGTGATGGGTGTACGTAATTCATGAGATACTGTTGAAATTAATTGTTCTAATCTTCTTTCTGCCTTTTTACGCTCACTAATGTCTATGAATGTAGCAAAATCTGCGGGCTTTTCTAAGTAATTTATTCCTTTTGATCTAATTTCAATCCATTTAATTTCATCTGCTTTTGTTATAATTCTACATGCATAATAAGATGACGAGGTAATTTCTCCGTCAACATTCCTCTGATAATTTTCTATAACATTAGGTAAGTCATCAGGGTGTATTTTTTTCGCAAATTCCATTTGAGACCATTTTAGAATTTCATCTTCTGAATAACCTGTAATGTCAGTCAACGCTTTATTACAATACTTTACTAATCCATCCTGTAAAATAACAATTCCTAAAGAAGATTCCTCCGCAATTGTACGAAATTTCTCTTCGCTCTCTGACAATGCCAACTCAAATTGTTTTTTATCGGTTATATCTTGAACATTAGTAATAATTACTTTTTCATCTCCAATATTAATTAATTCGGCATTCAATAGAGCATAATAGAAATTTCCACTTTTATTTTTAAATTTCGCCTCAAAATTATGTACTTTTCCAGTCGTCTGTAGCTGGTTTAAAAATTTTTTTCGCAAGCTGGGATCTTCATAAGTAGAAGCAAGATTCATAGTTTTAAATTCTTTTAGAGTATAACCGGTTATTTTATACATTTCTTTGTTAATTGCTCGTACGTTACCTTGAATATCTGCTATACCTATTCCAACGGGAGAAGAATCAAATAGATTAAAATATCTCTCCTCTGATTTTTTCAATTTCCTAAAAAGCAAATTATAGGGATTTTCTAATCCAATAACAATAACTGCTTTATATAAGCAAAAAAATGCGATTATTTTAAAAATATGACCAATTAAGTTAGAAAATCCATAGACACTGACATAAAAAGTGAATGCTACCTCTGAAATAATCGTAGTTAAAATAGAACTAATAATAAATATAAAAACTGTTCTATCAAAAAATTTCCGAAATTTATACAAAATAATTATAGTTATAGCAAGTATGAAATCTATTATATACTCGCTTACAATCTTAAAAGGAGTTAAACCCGATCCCTCAATATAGCAATCAGGGAAGATTCCCATAAATATAAAATAAAGGAGTATAGTTGTTATAACGGTATAACCTATTAATAAATAAGGAACTTTTATCTTTTTATTGACAACTAACGCTGCGTAAAGAAATGAAAAAGCTTGAAGATATCGTGCAGCAATCCATAATGATGTTGGAAGATTTGAATCATACCCTATAAATATATTCAGGCCTGTATATGCGAGTGTATGGATTAAATCAATAAACCCGATAAATAAAAAAGAAATTCCCATTACTAAGAAAAAGGAATTGTCTATGTTTTTTCGTGAGTTCCAAGCAATTACAAAAATCCCTCCTGCGATAATAATACTGAAAAGTTCCGCAATAGTATGAAAAAGAAGATAATTATAAAAACTAGTTAGATAGGTAAAAAATAACACTAATGAAAAAATAATGAGTTCAATGTAATCTGATTTAATTTTTATTGAATCTGACATGTTTTTTTGAAGAATTATCCACTTTTTCTCAAAAATCTTTCCTTCTCACAAAATTGTTTATAGTATAGTTTGGATCTTTTTATTCTTTTTTGTTATATCTCTTTGTTATTCATGATAAAAATTGATCTATAAGTATAAAATAAAAAGTTTATAAAGCAAAAATAGTATAATTTGTTTAAATTACATAGAAAAACTAAAAAAAAACTTATCAGTTTAATGGGGAAAAATGAAGAATTCAACTACTCAAAAAAGACCAACTAAAATTTTAATTATGGGATTAGATAATAGCGGGAAAACCTCCATTTTAATGAGTTTAAGAGAAGATACAAATCTTTTATCCTATTTTTCTCTGAAACCAACTAAAGGGCTTTCTATAGAAGAATTTAAAACTAATGAACAGAGATTAGTATGTTGGGATTTAGGAGGGCAAGCACAATATCGTGAAGGTTATTTAAAAGATTTTGAAAGATATGCTAAGGAAACAACTAAAATTATTTTTGTTATAGATATTCAAGATGTAAAAAGATATGACTTAGCTTTGCAATATCTGACTAATCTTATTGATATCCTTAAAAAAAGTGAGCATTATATTGAACTTTCAATATTTTTACATAAATATGACCCTAACTTAAGAAAATTAAATGGTTTCCAAGAATTAAATCAAATAATTAACAAAGACCTAATTACTAAAATAAATACTATTATCCCGTCCCAATTCACCTATGATATTTTTAAAACCACAATTTATACGGTGTTTGAGAAAATCTTAGTATGAATTTACTTTAATTAATGATTTAGATATAAGATTTCTATGATAAAAGAGATTTTGTGCATATATATTATTGATGACACCGGAACTCCAATATTTATTCGTGAGAATTATATTCAAGGTTCAGAAAATGCAAATCATGCATTATTATCTGATTTTATTACCGCTCTACAATCATTTGCGAAAGAATTTGGAGAGGAAGAAACCAGAATAGTCGAATTAAGCGACGCTAAAATATTTTCTACACTTGACAATCTAACTAATTATTTATTTATAATAAAAAGTGATATGAGCACAAAATCTAAAAAAATGTTTGAAATGTTAAATAAGATCAAAAATCTCTTTATTGATTCGTTTATGGGACAGCTAGCCTCAAGTAATGAAAAAAAGAAAAAAATTATGGAATCCTTTGAATATAATTTGGATGTATTACTTGAAGAACCTTCGGAAAAATTTTTAGGATTTTTGAAATCATTATAGGTTAATGGTTAATAAAAGTGTCAAAATATATATTTAGATTTATTTTGTAATTGATTTATTTAATGTAGCGTATCAATTATTTTTTCAAAATCCGTAAAGATTCGTATGTTTCCTTTCCAATCATTTATAAAATTATCCGAATACTTTTCAAAAAATTTATCCGAGATTTCATGTAATTCTTGTTTTATATGACTATCTTTAGTTTTTATAGGTGTCTTTGCAACAAAAATAAGCTCTTTCTTTTTTAAAAAAGTAAATTTTTTGGTAATAAACTGAAAACTAGATAAACCTCCCTTAGATAGAATATCCGCATACGAATTCAGTGCTATAGTGATTGCACCGAAAAGATTCTTATCTACCTCATCTTTTGGTTGATAATGAAAAATCACAATGCCCGAATCTTTAAGAATCCAAAAATCCTCTATATATTCTAACATATATGAACTATAATTTTAAGTTAAATCCTAATCAAATCTAAAAAAAATATAGAACTGTTCTTTTTTAAATATTTATTTTAGCAAAAATAAGTCATATACCATATACTTGTATATTTCTAAACTAAAATAAAAAAATCAATAAAAAAAATAATAAATCAATTAAAAAAAAAGAATTATTTGACTTCTATCTTTTTCTTTTCTTTCTCCTCAATGGTTTTCTTCGGTAAATCCAATTTTAGAACTCCTTTCTCTAAAGTAGCATCGATTTTTTCTTCATCAACGTTTTCTGGCACTTTAAAGGTTCTATAGTAACTTGAACTGCTGTATTCTCTTCTGACATAGCCTTCTTTTTTCTCTTCATGTTCTTCTTTTCTTTTTCCCTTGATTTCTAAGGAGCCATCATGAATTGTAATCTCTAAATCACCTTTTTCTAAACCAGGTAATTCCGCAGTCATATGAAATCCATTTTCATCTTCGATAACATTTGCCAATGGAGTTCGGAAAAAGTCATCTTCATCGAATACCTTTAAGCTAAATGGCTCGAAATCCCAGAATCTAGAAGGCTTCCAGAACATATCGTCAAACCATCTGGTAATATCGCCAAAAAAGCGGTCCATGTTTCTAAGCATTGATAATGGATGATATCTCTGTCTAACACTTAATTCTGTGTCTTTGGTCTCTTCTTTTGGAGTTTCTTCAATTTTCGTTTCTTCTTTAGTCGCTTTATGTTCTTGTTTAACATCAATCTTTTTCTCGTCTTTTACATCTGACATATACTACACCTCTTAATTTTTAATTTCGGTTTCTTGTAAAGGATTATTTGTAAACCTCTCCTTTACATTGGTTCTTAATTTACATATATTAATTTATATATTTAAAGATATCGATTTTGGAGATTAGAGTCTTTTAGGTTCTAAATTATTAAATAATAAGCATTAGATGGAATAAATTTATGAAAATTAAATAAGAAATCAAAATATTAAAGAAATTTTAAAAAGTAATTATTAAAGGTAGATTTATCTTTTTTTATTTTGATAGAGATGGAAACCATAGAAAAAAATACGGCTAAGGGGAGAGCAGAACAATTTTTAGATTTAGCAGGAGTAATAATTGTTGCCCTAAACAAAAAAGGAATTATCACATTGATGAATAAAAAAGGGTATGAAATTTTAGAATATGATAAGGGGGAACTAATTGGACAAAATTGGTTTAAAACGTGTATACCTCCTCATTTAAGGGACGAAATTTTTGGGGTGTTTAAAAGTCTTATGAAGAGGGAGGTTGAACCGGTGGAATTTTATGAAAATCCGGTATTAAATAAAAATAATAAAGTAAAATTAATCGCTTGGCATAACACATTATTATATGACGATGAGGGCAATATAGTGGGCACCTTAAGTGCAGGAGAAGACAGTACTAAATTAGATAGAATGAAATCAGAATTACTTGAAAGAATCGCCCATGAATTAAAAACCCCGTTAGTTTCCATTAAGGGTTCAACTGAGATTTTATCAAGCTTTTATAAGGAGGAATTAACTCCAAAAGTAAGCTCACTAGTAGAAATTATTAATCGGAATACATCTCGTCTTGAGAATTTAATTAATGATATTTTAGACGCAACCCGACTTGAAATTGGGGTTTTAGCAATTAACAAATCCGGAAATAATCTGGCATCCTTAATTAGGGAATCTGTCAAAAATTTGCAAAACTTCGCAGAAATGAGGAAACATACTATCGAAGTTAAAATACATAATGAATTAATAACTCAATTTGATTATCAAAGAATTTTCAGTGTAATGAATGATTTAATTATTAATGCCATTAAATATACACTCCCGAAAGGAAAAAATGGATTTCTTCGGAGATTTTAGATGAGTACTTCTTAATTTCAGTTAAGGATAATGGTATTGGATTTACAAAAGAAGAAAAATCTCAAATCTTCAAAAGATTCGGGAAAATTGAACGATACGGTAAAGGATGGGATGTGGGTATTGAGGGGTCTGGACTGGGATTATATATTGCTAAAAAGATAATTGAGTTGCATGGAGGCAAGATTTGGGTGGTATCTGAGGGGAGAGATAAGGGTTCAACTTTTAATTTTACTATCCCTTATTAATGGGAAAAGTCATTTTTATTTCTAAAATTAATTAAACATGCATGCTCCATTCTTTATATCGTA
>SDNV01000012.1 GCA_004524515.1 Promethearchaeota archaeon | reverse complement strand
CCCATAATGGCAGTAAGAACAATCAAACAAATGGCTGTGAAAGGTATAATTAATCTAAATGAAAGTACAAATGAAGTAACCCTTCCCTAATTCTTTTATTTTTTATTTAATTAATTTCTTTTTTTTATTTTAAAGAATATAGTTAATTCTAGATAGAGTTTTTTATTCATTCTTCAATTATGATAAGATTTTAAATTAAAACCTAATTAACTTCAATAATAGAAGATAATTATATACTTTAGATATGTTTTAGACCACATCAATTAAAATCCTACAGCTTGCCCGTCTTTTCTGGGATCTGACGAAGCTACATAACCACCATCAATTTTATATATCATTTGACTTCCACCAAATTCTACGAAATGACTTGTTGAAATTTTGTGTCCTTTTTCCTTTAAAGCTTCCACAGTTTGCTTATTGAATTCTGGCTCAACAATTACGTCAAGATCGTCCTTCACACTCCAACGGGGAGCATCATTCGCCGCTTGTGGATTCTGTTTATACTCAAATATGCGAATCATCATCTGCGCATGACCCTGAGGTTGGTGTGCTCCCCCCATTACTCCTAGGGTCATCAGAGGCTCATTATTTTTGGTGACAAATGCGGGAATTATAGTATGATAAGGTCTTTTATTAGGACCTACTTGATTAGGATGTCCTTCTTCCAATACAAAACCCGCACCACGGTTCTGGAGACTTATCCCCGTATCTGGAATCACAATACCCGATCCAAAAGCAAAATAATTGGACTGAATATAGGATATCATCATTCCATTTTCATCCGCAGCAGTTAAATAGACAGTGTCACCTAGTTTTGGCACCCCATATTGATATTTTTGTGCTTTTTCCGGGTTTATTAAACTGGCTCTTTCTTTTAGATAATCCGACCCAAGAAGATAAGTAGGATCGAATTCTAAGGTGGAAGGATCTGAGATATAGCGATAAGCATCTGCAAATGCTAATTTCATGGCTTCTAGTTGAAGATGGATGGATTCTACAGAATCAGGATCATAAGAGCTAATATCGAACTGTTTTAAAATACCCAGCATTATTAAGGCCGCTAAACCTTGACCGTTGGGAGGGATTTCATGTAATTCCACTCCTTTATATTCTATTTTTATGGGATTTACCCAAGTAGCAGTATGCTTTTCGAGGTCTTCACGAGTCATTAGCCCTCCGGTTTTTTTCGCATGTTCTTCAATTTTTTTGGCTAATTCTCCGTGGTAAAACGCATTGCCCTCAGTTTTGGCAATAAGTTCCAGGGTTCGTGCTTGAGCTGGAAATTTAAATAACTCTCCGGGTTTAGGCGCTTTTCCATTTCGGAGAAAAGCCTCACAGAAATCAGGATATTGTTTAAATACTCTAGATAGGGGATTCCATACATCCCCAGTTATCGGAGAAACCAAAAATCCATTTTTAGCGTACTCAATTGCCGGTTCAAACAATTCTTGAAAAGAAAGTTGACCATATTTTTTAGATAGTTCAACCCAAGCTGAGATGGCTCCTGGCACTGTGACCGTATCCCACCCCTGAAGAGGCATTTTTTTATATTTTGAAAAATATTCGGGAGTCCATGCTGCAGGAGACCGACCAGAAGCATTCAAACCCACAAGTTTCTTTCCATCCCATAAAATAACAAACGCATCACTGCCAATACCATTACTTGTGGGCTCTACAACAGTTATAGCTATCGCAGTTGCTAATATTGCATCAACAGCATTTCCTCCTTTCAAAAGCATTCTTAATCCTGCTTGGGCTGCAAGAGGTTGAGAGGTTGCGACAATATTTTTTGCTAAAATGGGCATTCTGCGAGAAGCATAGGGAAATTTCCATTTAAACTCTTTAGTCATTTTCTCACAATCCCTTATCTATTTTTAATTCTTTAATTTTTAAATTTTATAAGAAATATTCAAACCAATTTTTTTTTAATTTTTAAGGATTATTTGGAATGGTAAAATTACGAGATTTTAAATATTCTGCATAATCACAAAGTAAAGAGATACTATTTGCGGCATCCCTTAAATCAATGAAATAAAGTTGTCTTTTTTTATTTAATATTTTTTTAGGAGTTTTAAAATCTTTTGCCGCTTCAAAAGAATCTGCGATACTCGGTAGGCAAAAAGCGAATGGTTTTTTAGTTCTTTTTTGGATGTTAATCATCCGATTAAAAACATGCACATATAAATGATGAGGCCATAAGGGTATAATAATTATATCGATATTAGGATCATCCACAACAATATCTATAGATTTAGCAAAAATATCGAGTACAAATCCAGATGCTCCTAAGTCAATGGGATTTTTAATATTCACATTTTCTTTGGGTAATATTTTACTAAGCTTTTCCTGGGAATCTGGTGTTAATTCAGGTACTTTTAAATTATGGGCTGCGAATAAATCCGTCATATTTACTGAAGATCCTCCTCCCGGAGTGATTATTCCCACATTTCTTCCATTAGGGATATATTTAGGAAATAATAATTCAAAAGTTTTAATGGTACTCCAGAATTCTTCATTATCTTTGACTAATACAGCCCCAGTTTGTTTTGTCATAGCTTTCCATAACTTTAGATTAGAAGCGATTGCTCCTGTATGCGAAAATGCTGCTTTAGTTCCATCTTCCGTATACCCGCCTTTCCAAATTATGACGGGTTTTATTTGGGTAGTTTTTTTTAATTCTAAAAAAAATTCGTGCCCATCGCCCGAACCAAAGGATTCTAAATATGCCGCAATAACTTTTGTGTTTGTATCTTGCCTAAAATGTCTTAAAAAATCTATGCAGTTCAAATCAATTTGATTTCCAAAAGATACGCCGTATCTAAAGCGTAGGTCCCGCTTAAACCCTATATCCATCAATTGACTTAAATGGCCTCCCGATTGTGACATGAAAGACACTTCTCCCGGAATTCCATCTGTATGACTAAATGTAAAGGCCATTCCATTTTCCGCATTAAAAGGTCCTAGGCAATTTGGACCGATAATTCTTGTATTTCCACCATCAATAATTTCAATGAGTTCTTTTTCAAGTTTTTTTCCTTCAGGATCTCCCGTCTCAGAAAATCCAGAAGCAAATACTATTACCCAATCAATTTTCTTTTGGACACACTCCTTTATAACGTGGGGAATAAATTTGGTTTTAACCGAGATATAGGCAGTATCTACAGGATAGGGGACATCTAAAACGGATGGATAACACTTCCAATCCATAATTTTGTCATATTTAGGATTGACCGGATAAAAACTATCCGCCCAGGCGGAATCTTTAAATGCCGGGAGGTATAACATTGCTCCAAATCTACTATTTTCAGAGGCCCCTATAAACGCAATATGTTTAGGATGAAATAAGGTATTTAATTTTTCATAATTTAATTGAGTGTGTACCATTGCAAGTAAGAAAAAAATAGAAATATTTTATTTTTTTTGAATTTCACGGTATATGAGATAATTATTAAAAATTCATGAATAAAATAGTTGACTCCAGAAAATTTTTAGTAAAAAACGATCAAATTTAAATATACGGATTCAAATGATTAGCAATAAGAAGAATAGTAATAAGAATTTCATTATCTAATTATAATTTAAAAATAATTGCATTAATTAAAATATGCCTGTATTACAGGATATTTGGATACTCTCTAATAGCGGAACGGTTTTATTTAACAGAGTTTTTGATGCTAAAATGGAAAACCAACTCTTTGGAGCATTAATGAGTGCTCTCAATTCCTTCGCAGAACAATTGGCCGACGGTGAAGGGCTCTCTAATTTCGAAATAAGTGAAAAGAAATTTGTGATAAAAAAGACTGTGAATTATACTTTCGTTGCAACCTCTGCAAGGAAAGTAAAAGAAAAAAAATTAAATGAACAATTAGAAAAGGTTATAAAAAAATTTCATGAGAAATATCCCGACGATTGGTTTAAAAGCTGGGACTGCGATATTAGCGTTTTCGAATGTTTTGAACAAGAAATAGAAGAATCACTTGAGAATCCTATTAAGCAATTTTGGCAAGGATTTTAATAATTCTTTCAATTACAATTTTCTCTAAATTCATACCAACTTCTTAAAGAAATATTACAAAGTTGATTTCTCTTTTTCATTTATAATTTTTTGGAAATATTGTAATTTAAATACCATCATTTTCTTAATTATTGATAAAAAATTAGTCAATTTAGAAAAAAAACTGTAAATAATTTAAGAATAGGTTGGTGAGAACTATGGCATTAACAGATTTAACTGAGTTAGAAATACTTCAAGGAAGCTTAGGCTTAATGTGGGTAATAATTGCTTCTTTAATAGGTTTAAAGATCATATACAAGTCCATTACCCTTAAAAGAATGGAATTAGTTTTTGTAGGAGTTGCTTATCTTCTAGTTGTAAGTGCTTGGTGGGGTGTTGCTTTCCAATTTGTGTCTTATGGTTTGCTCGACATTAAGTTAGATGAGTTTACCTATTTATTTATCGCAAATGCTTTTATACCTATCGCTTTAATATGTTGGGGATACGCTATTTGTGAGATAATGAATCCAGGTTTGAAAAAAAATCTATTTATATTTATCTCTTTATTTAGCATCATATGGGAATTTTATATAATCTACTTTCTTTTCACGGACATTGCAATGGTTGCTAGATTAGAAAGTACATTTGACTCAAATCATTCCACATATAATCTAATTTTTATTGTAACGGCAATCCTAATCTTTGTAATTACTGGAATTATTTTCTCTCTGAAATCAATGAAACTTGAAGATAAAGAACTCCAATGGAAAGGAAAGTTTTTATTAATCGCTTGGATTTCCTTTTTAGTGGGGGCTTTTATGGATTCAGCATTAACATTGAATCCTATAACCTTGATACTTGTGAGAATTATATTAATTTCTGGAGCAATTGAGTATTATTTAGGGTTCTTTTTGCCAAAACCACTAGCGAATCGATTAGTTAAATAAATTAAATCTTCTTTTTTTTTCATTTATCAAAAATATAAGTTTAAATTTATAGACTAAAATATATTTATATAGGATAAGGATTAAACTAAGGATCATTATAAATTTATATAAAATAAATCTTAATTGCACGGGAAATTATTATGGGAGTTCTTCAAGATATCTGGATCTTGACGAATACGGGCACCGTTTTATTTAATCGAGTTTTTGATGCCCAGATGAAATCACAACTCTTCGGCGCGTTAATGAGCGCGTTAAATACTTTCGCAGAAAAGCTCGCTGAAGGCGGTTTATCCAATTTCGAGTTGAGCGATAAGAGGTTTATTATAAAGAAAACCAAACATTTTATTTTTGTTGCCTCTTCGGCTAAAAAATCTAAAGAAAAAAAAGTAGCCGAAGAATTAGAGAAAGTGGTATCAAGATTTATAATAAAGTATCCCGAGGCTTGGTTCGAAAAATGGGATTTAGATATCAGTGTCTTTGATGAATTCGAAACGCAAATTGGAGACACGCTTGAAGAACCCATTAAAAAATTCTGGAAGGGTTTCTAAATTTCAAAAATATATAAAATACATCAATTCACCAGAGAGATCTATTCTCCTTGCTTTTTCTATCATAACACTAAAATCAATCCTAATCTTAAAATTACGTTCTTAATAGTTCTTTTCTCTTTTTAAACAGATGCATTTCGACAAATCCTAGAGAAATGTAGAAATGGGAAAAAAATAACTTTTAATTTCAAAAATTATTATCCTAAACATATTTATTCAAAATTTTCTATGGGAAAAAAGAACCGTAAGGTTGGAATTGATATAAAAAAAGAACGGTTTAAAACAGTATTCCTAAGGAAAATGAATTAAAAATTATAAAACCATTGGAGAAAATAAAATGGGGAGACCTTCACCGTTAGATGTTTACGCATTGCTCGATAAGAGTAATTGCAAAGAATGTGGATACGATACATGTATGGCATTTGCTACTGATTTATTAGAAAGAAAAGTTCGGGTACAAGATTGCACGCATTTAATGCAACAACCAAAACAGGCAAAGAATCGTAATAAATTAATCCAAATCACTACACCTCCACAGAAACCTGTTAGAATAGGGGTGGGTGAACGTGAAGTCGTTATTGGTGGTGAAGAAGTGTTAATGCGCCACCAATTGACCTATTATAATGAAACAGCGCTTTTCATTGAAATTCCAGACGATCTTGCTGAATCTGATTTAGTAGATACGGTTAAATATATTACAGATTTAACCATTGAACGTATTGGAGATGTTCTAAAAGTTAATGGTATCGCATTACGATGTGTTTCTGGAGAGGCTGATAAATATAAAGCTGCCGCTACCAAAATCGTTGAGATTTCAAATCTTCCTGTAATGCTTTGTTGTCTAAATCCTGATATTTTATTAGCAGCGGCGGGTGAAATTAAAGCCAAAAAGCCTTTACTATATGCCGCCACCAAAGATAGTTGGGAAAAAGTTGGTACGTTTGCGGTCCAAAATAATTTACCTATGGTGGCAACTTCGACTAATTTAGATGAGCTTGTTTCTTTAAGCGCTACTTTGCAGAAATTAGGGGTAAAAGAATTAGTATTAGATGCAGGAACCCTTTTTGGACCAGGAAATATAGCAGTTACCTATGACAATATTATCCAATTAAGAACCGCTGCTATAGATAAAGAAGATTCTAATGCTGGTTGGCCTGTTATGGGAGTTCCCGCTGCATATTGGTCACAGGTCGATATAAAAGACAAAGATGAATTATGGAGACATCAATATCAGGAAGTCATTATGGGGGCGTTGATGATTGCCATCGATACGTCCTTAGTAGTGCTTCATACCGGACAAAAGAAAGAGGATATCTGGGCGTTATTAGCCTTAATGACTATGAGACAAACTGTATTTTCTGATCCGAGAATATATCCTGCGGTAGATCCCGGATTATATCAAATTGGAGAACCTGGACCTATGGCACCGATTTTTGTCACTTCAAATTATCGTATGACGAAAATTCCCGTTGAACAAGATCTTAAAGGTGCGAATCTTGATTGTTGGCTTTTAGTTGTAAATAGTGAGGGAATAGGAATTGAATCCGCAGTAGCAGGGGGTCAGTTCAATGCTGGAGCAATCGCTGAGGCCGTAGCCGAATTCAAGGCATTTGATAAAGTTAATCATAGAATTTTGATTCTTCCTGGTATGGCTGCTCGCTTGAGTGGTGCTCTAGAAGATGAAGCCGATGCATGGGTAGTGGTAGGTCCACGAGATAGTTCAGGTATTTCAAAATATATTGAAACTCAATGGAAACCTGAAGAATTCATGAAAGAATATGAATCTTTGAAAGAGTAATTTAGCTTTTTTCTTTTTTTATTTTATTTTTTTTGTGCGATTTAATGTGAGCATTCTCAATTAGAATAACGAGTAAATTTTGTCAATAGTTATTTCTTGAACGCTTTTTAAAATCATTGTTTTGACATTATTCATATTTGATTTTAAATCATTTTCAGAATGATTGCCAGTTAACACTCCAACAAATGGGCAACCTAATTTTTCCGCTAATTTTTTATCTTTTAGATGATCTCCTATAATAACAAATTGATAATTGAAATATTTTTCAAGAAGGAATTGAATTAGATCTGGATGAGTTTTACCTTTCCTTGTTTCAATCTCTCCTAAAATAAAGTCGAAATTCGAAGCTATTTTCAAATCTTTTAATAGTTTAATTGCCAATTCTTCCTTTTTTGAAGTAATTATTCCTAAGACAAAAGATTTTTTCAACTTTTTAAGGAGGTCTCTTACCCTTGGAAATAATTTGACTTGGAAAATGCCTTCAGAACTGTAATATTCTCTAAATGCGGAACATAATAAAGAAGAATCAAAATCAGTAACTTTTGAAAACATTTCATCTAAGGGTACTCCTATCATTTTTACAATATCTTCAGTACCTGATTGGGGAAGGTTATATTTTTGTAAAGCATAATTAAAGGAATTAATAATTCCTTCCCTATTATCGATAAGCGTAAAGTCTAAATCAAAACTCAGAACAATTTGAAAGTTCAATTTCATATAATTTTCAATATATCATGATTAATTTTTTTAACCAATTGATTAAAAAAAAAAAATTTATTTTTAGACCTTTTTATTACGATTTGCTCTCATTTGGTTGCTCTTTTCCTGATAGTGAGTATCACTACAGAAATTACCGCAAGGGCAACTATACTCCCTAGTACAATTAGGGTTGAAACTGGAATACTTGACTCTTCTTTACCATCGCTATCACTATCACCATCAGATGGAGAGGGAGGAGGAGAGGTGGAATTTTTTGAAACTGCTTCTGGGTCTACAGATATTTCTGTGTTGAGAGTTCCAGGAGCATAACCCTTTTTTATTGCTGTTAAACTGAGATTAATACTGGGATCATCTGGTGCGATTAATATTGCTTCTAATGTTATATTAAAAGTTCCATCAGTATTAACTGTAATATTATCTTGAAGGATTGCTGTACCATTCCAAGTTCCTGTAATCATAGCTCCGCTTACAGCATAGCCCATAAAATCTGATAATCTTATCTGGACATAAAACAATGTATCTGTATAGACCGATTCTAAAATTGTAATCATTAGAAAATTGGGTAAAACTAACGTTGGCACGAGATATATATATTCCCAGGAGAAATATCCTATTTCTACTTTGTAGCCTACATAAGTATTTTGTAAAATATCGAATATAATCTCAATCCCAATACCCCAATAAGCAAATAAGGTTCCAATACTAAAAATCATGTAATTAGGCACATCATAACTCATCGAATATGTAATACCCTCTAATACGATTTGATTCCATACTCTATAAAATACGATGTCCAGTTTAGCATGTGCTCCACGAACTACATAAACTAAATCATTTATATTCCATAGATGAAACTCGACAAAAAAGAAGTTTTTTTTGGCCTCTGAACTCCATATTGGAGATGACAGCGACATTAGCATCTGTTTCCATTGCCATATTTCACTTAGACCCTTCCAGTCCATGATAATAACATCTTGAAATGTTTTTCTAAACATTAGTTCATATAAATCATCTGCAATAGAAGAATAATGAATTACGATAGTGTCGTAGAATTTAGTTATATTTATTCTATAAAAACCACCTGAAAAGTTAAAAGTTTGAAGATTGGGATTTGTCCAATCTATAACTGGCGTGTCATCACGCCACACACCTGATACATTTATAGTATATTCGCTACTAGGCAGAAAGCTAAAAGTTGTATCCAACCATTTAAACTCGTTAGTATCATTCTCGTAGTTAAAACTGGCATTGATGGGAGTCCATCCAGGATATCCACTTAACACATTAATGTCATAGCCATCGGTATCATCTTTTAAATACGTCATATTGAAAGATCCTCCAGAACTTCGATTCCTGATTTGATAATAAAACGAGTCTAAGTCATTTTCTACATCATCGAAAGTTGCATTGCTGTGAATTTCATAGTCAGTCCATATATCTAATTGATATTGATTAGAAATATGTAATTCAGAATCTTGAGTCTTAATATTCTCCAAATGAAAAGATTTTTCGCGATCTGTTGTTATTAGCTTAGAATTGTTTAATAAAGTAGAGGTAGAAGTGTCATTTTTTTCGGATTTAAACGTTAAATACTCTCCATCGATATTGTTATTTAAAGTTGTAGTTGTAGTGTTATCCACAGCATCAATATCCATTGTATTTCCATCTCCTAAATCATAAGAACCACTTACATCAGAAGTTTCGGGTGTTTCTAAATAATTTTCTTCTAAGAAATCAGAGGGATTATCAGTGATTTGAATAGATGGAGCTAATAAAGTAATCTGAGAAAAAGCTCCACAGATAATTAAAAGGCTTACTAAAATTATGTTTAAAATTCTATTTTTGTTATACATTTTTAATCCTGTTTTTATTAAATTAGATAAAGTAAAGTAATATTGTTCATTATAAAAATATAATTACTCCTATCCCAGATAGGACGTGTACATAAATGTAGAAGTCGGATTCTTTTCATTTATGAAAATTCATGGATTTCCACTTTTTCATTTCTGATCTAAGAAAGGAACTGAGGTAGTGGCTGGAAATTTTTGAATAAAGAAAGTATGTACATAATTTCTTCAAATCCCTCAATAATTTTCTTTATTCGATATGGATAACTTTTAATTTCAACTCACTTTCCCTCAGAAACCCTAAAGATGATCATCATCAACAATTCTTTAAAACTATTTACTATTTTCCCTTCTGAATCAATTTCAGAGATTATTTTGGAAGCTTTCTTTACTTTTCCATTGAGAATGCTGGATAAGGAGGCTAATAGATAAGAATGAACGATGTGAGAATATCCGATCTTTTTTAAATTCGCCGCTCTATAGTAGTATCTGTAAACAGAAATTTTTAAATCGACAAAAAGTTTTCACTATAAAAAATAATGAAAAAAACTTGAATTAAATTTTTAATAAAGGATCTCCTAATATAGTCATGCCATACCAGAGTCTATATAACCATTTATTAGTTGCTATAGGATCTTGATTATGCCACCAATTATGGAATGATTCTCCAAAAGTTTTACCCTGTTTTAAAGAATCGTAAGAAGATATTATATATCCTATTAATCCTAAATCCTAAAATAAAAATCCTGAGATATAATTAGAAAAGTGGAGAATTAATAATTAATCCTTAAATTTTAAAAATTTTTATCCTATGAAAGCATAGTTGCCCGAGGCTGTAAATTCTTGAATAATGAAATGATATACATAATTTCTTCGGAGCCTTCGATAATTCGCTGTAATCTAAAGGGAAAATTCTCATATTCGACTTTTTTCCCCTCAGAAACCAATTCTATAACGGTTTTGATGAGATCTTTATATCCATTGACGGTTCTACCCTCAGAATCGATTTCACACATAATCTCCCCCGCTTTTTTCACTTTTCCGTTTAAAATACTAGATAACGAGGCTATAACATAAGAATGTACAATATGCGAATATCCGATTTTTTTCAAATTAGCTGCTTTATAATAATATTTATATACATTTCTCACCATTTCTCTCAAAAAAATATCTTTTGCGATATCTAATTGCTCGTAAAACTTTATACTTTCCAGAATCAGCGTTGCAGCAGTGAAAAATTGTCTATTTTTTAAGCCTTCCTTGGCTATTTTATTTAATCCCCGCACTATTTGATTAAATAAACCAAATCGATTAAATTCTAACTTTCCTTCAAAAGCTATATCATATGCATTTAAATAGCTCTCTGTAGATTGATTTAGATCATTAATTTTCCAATAGTTATCGCCAGCTTTTATAAAATGCTTGTAGGACATATCAAAATTATTAAGATCTTTAAACATATTTGCAGCATCTATGAAGTTAATACCGGCTGCTGCGAAATCTTCTGCCTTTTCTGAATAATTACCTGCCAACACGAAACAAGATGCACATTCTATTAAATTATTATTTATTTCTTGATAACATAGTCCCGCTCCCCTGTAATATCTAGCTATTTTTTGGAATTGTTCTTTATTTTTTTCCAGATTCTTCGCAAGATTAATATACGCACCTGCTTCTTTCTTTGAATAATTATAGAAGTTGTCTTCATCGTCTAAAATTTTATATAAATTCTTTAAAATCTGACTTACTTCCGCTATAGCCCCGTATTTATTTTTCTCTTCAAAAGATCCTAATAAATCTGAAAAATAATCGATGGCTTCTAATATAATGTCCTTCGATTGATTATAATCATCCAATTCTTCATAACAAGAAGCAATTTGTTGATAGGAAAAGGACAAAATATCAAAATAGCTGTACAGTTTTGCAAGATTAATTACGCTTTCATAGATTACGATTGCATTTTTAAAATCAGAAACGCGTAAATATAACTCGGCAACGTTTTGGTAATTTTGGGCAAGTTTTCTTATATCCGAGTTTCCCGTATCACTAAAATCTGTTATAAGATGGATCTCCTGCATTAAATAGTCAATACTTTTTAAAATGTTCTTATCTCTCGCTTTCAAATCGTCCAATTTCTCTCCATAAATATCTGCATTTCGTAAATAAATCTCTGCAATTTCATGTAGTTTTGCCTGTATGGTTAAATCGGAGATTAATTCCTCCCAGAGTTTTATATTATGCTTGTATATTTTAATCGCATGGGAATAATCAAGCTCTTCTAATAGTTCCCCGGCGGAGTACAAAAATTCTCCCGCATCATAATAATCTCCAGAAGTAGCAATCTCATTCGAGGTCTTAATCGCGAAATCTACAAGTTGATGAATAGATTTGTGTTTTTCCTTTGAGTCCTCCATAATTTGAACTTTCTCTATCGAAATCCTCAGATTATCCAAGAATTCATCGTAGTCTAAGTACTCCTCCTCTTCTATAATCTCAAAATCAACTCGCGATATATAAATAATGATTACTTATGCATTTAAATTAAAGAAATAATAAAAAGGAATGGATTTTCTTTAGAAAAACGTAAAACTTAAAAGACTTCGGTTTTACTAGTCTAAAATTAACAAAGGGCACCCGCTATATTTATAGGTAACACTTATTGAAATTAGTCTAAAGGCTTTTAAGAATAAGGTCAATAAATATAAATATAAAAATGGTTTTATAATTATTAATATAAACTAATTGAGGATTAAATAATGAAACAAGTTGCAGAATTGTTAGAAACTGGTATATATGAGACCTTTACCCCTGAAAAAACTATGACCGTTAAAGATCTTTTAGCGGAACTTAAGTTGGAGGGAAAATATTTCGGAATTCTTGTAAATGGTAAGAAAGCCGATGAATCCACTAAGATTTCTCCCGAGGATTCTATAGTTATCCTTCCACATATTGCCGGGGGTATCTAAAGGATAAATAAAATTTTTTTTCCTCTCTTTTTTTAATTTATAGAAGTTATACTAAATCAATTTATAAAAGTTTTTGAGATTAAATTTTATTCTTATCACAGATGTATTTATTCCTCCTACCTTAATTAAAAACCATTCAATGTATAACAACACTATCTTTTTAGGTAGAATTACTATTTATATGTAATTTGTGCTTTCTATAGTCCTAATAAAAAATGTGTTTCAAATTTAGTAAGGATTTAGCGCTCTAAGAGTTCTATCTTTTCTTTTTCCATTAATTTTAACAGCTCATCTTCAGGGATACTTTTTAACAATTGGGCTTTTTGATCCTCAGACAATTTATCCACTAGAAGATGCATTTGCGGAATATCCTGAGAATTCCCTTGTTCGGCTCTGATTTGTCGTGATAAGTTATTCCATTTCTCTTCGATTTCATCTAAATGATGTCTTTGTTTAATAATCCCCGCCATTAATGCGGTCAAGGCATCGGTAAACGTTCTTGAACCATCAAATCCATAGATATGGCTCCATTCATGAATCAATATGGCTAATGCTTTTGAAAAAGATTTTAAGAAAAAATATTTAGACAAGAAAATATCATTGGAGCGATAAGAACGCTCGACACGTAGTTGTCCTACGATCTCTTCAGAATCTCCGATGGTATAATGCGCATGAGAGTATCGATGGGTGAGAATAGAATCGATATTTTTGATATAATCCTTTAACAGATTGAGGGCCTTTACCTCAAGCTCCGTAGGTTTTCGGGTATATAAAGTATGATGCCGTCTCTTAATCTCTGCCATGCGTTCCCGGATGATTGATGTCGCATTTTTCATGCCTAATTTGGCCATATAACCAGGACATTGTATATCGCCTTTCTTTTGAAATTCCCGTTCCAATTGGTCCACTTTCATCTGCATCTCATAATCTCTAATCTCTGCTCTGGAATGTTTGGCATAATAATTATCCGGAAAAGAGTAGTGCTGATGTCTATAACCAGAGGACAAGATCCTCAAGATCATATGTCCATTCGCCCACCACGGTTCCAAAAGTGGGATGATAGCTTCATACCAAACTTGTTTTAACACATAGCGCAATAAAAGCTCCAATACCTTTTCATTAAATGCTTTACGATCCCGATCATGCTTGATCTTCTCATCGATTGATTTGTACCGTCGATTACACACAATCACCAAGGGGACATCTAATTTGGACCGTAATAATTTGCGGTAAAATACGTACCCTTTATCATCATAAAGAGAGCGGTAGATAAAAATATCATTGCGACTCTTTGTAATTTGAGTTCCAAACAAGGCATTTTCGGGGTAGTAAAAATAATTTAATCCGAATTTAAATTCCTCGACTATTTCCGCAGAACAATTGGTTAAAATTAATTTAGAGCCGTTTATTGCAGGAACTGTTTTGAGCCTACACATAATCACTTTTTTCAGAGTATCCCCAATTTCTTCCTCTTGAAAATAAAATTCCAACAGCTTATCTTTGATGTGGACATGGACGATGCAATGATGATTCCGCATAGCGTTCAGAGTGGCGGCTTTGAACCCCTCTCCATACTGCCCAATATCTTCGTTTCCTTTATCCGAGCCCAGATAGATCAGCGATTTATAATCAAATTCTGCCGGAGCGTGCACGGTTACCGTACGCTTTTTTATGATAATTTTGATATCATTTATGGGGTTGGCATCATAAAAATTCTGGAGAAAATCGCGTACGATTTCCATTGCAGACCAATCCACTCCCCATTGATCAGTAATACGAGTATCAATGATAATTTGTTCAGTTTGTTCTATCATATTATCTTTCTAGAAGTAGATATTTTAATTTATATAATAATAAGATAGTAAATTTTGGGTCAGATCAATTTTAGTCACTCCTTTAAATTTATGCAAAAGAAATATTTATTATGAGATAGAGATTTAAGAAGCTTAACAAATACAATAAAGAAAACCTAAATCAAAACCAAGCAAAATTTCATATACATTTGGGAGGGATATACACTTTGAGTATCTCAGACTTTATCAAACGATATCCCGTATTGACCTACTATATCCTAACTTTTGCTATCTCATGGGGCGGCTTCTCTCTAGTGATCGCTCCTTACGGCTTTCTGGGTACCGAGGAGAATCTCGATACAATGTTTCCTTTAGCAGTAATGGTGATGCTCACCGGTCCCTGCATCGCAGGGATCCTATTGACTGTTCTCCTCTCTGGAAAAACAGGTTTGCGTGAGCTCTTCTCCCAATTTCTCAAGTGGCGAATAAATGTTCGCTGGTATGTGATCGCACTCCTACCTGCCCCTCTTTTGATGGTGGCAATCCTCTTTGCATTTTCTCTAACCAGCCCGATTTTCACCGAAGATTATAGGATCGTACTGTTGCTCGGTATCATGGTGGGGTTTACCACAGTTTTGGAGGAGGTAGGTTGGACGGGGTTTGCCGTACCTAAGTTCAGGCTGCGTTATGGTATCTTTACTACCGGGGTTATCATGGGCATCCTATGGGGAGCGTGGCATTTCCTGCAAGTCCTCTGGATGAGTAACATTTATGCCGGGACAGTACCTCTAGGTATTTTTCTACTCCTGTATATTTTATTTAGTATAACTCATCTTACGGCTTATAGAGTGCTTCTGGTATGGATATACGACCGTACTGAAAGCCTGCTTGTGACTACGCTCATGCATGCTAGCTTGGCAGCCAGTACGGTAGTTATTTTCAGACCTCTAGAGACAGGAGTACCCTTCTTGATTTATGCATGGGTTTTGGCTGCCGCGCTGTGGATCTTAGTTGCAGTAGTTATTGTGGCTAATGGTGGGCATCTCACGCGACAACCGCGTAGGAATTTAGATGGTTGATTTTAGGTTAAAATATTCTTAATAAAGCAATTAGTTATGGGTGGATCAGTTATTTTAGAGTGATTCTCATCAAATCTTCAGCCAAGATTGTATTTGGAAAGATTTCCTTAGCCTCTTCAAGTAATTTTAATGCGTCTTCTTGATATCTCGCAGATATATGGGTTAAAACTAATTGTTTCGCATTCATTTTAAGAGCATCGTTAGCAGCATCAATGGATGTGGAATGTTGCCGTTCTTTTGCCGTCTCGATTAAGCTTTCAGAAAAGGTTGCTTCATGGATGAGAATATCAGAATCTTTGCCTAATTCAATTAATGAATCGCAAGGGGCAGTATCAGCAGAATAAGTTATTTTACGTCCGGGTCTCTTGGATCCTACGATACCTTCTTTTAGAGGATCGATATTCATTCCATTAAATTCAATTTTTTTACCAGACTGTAATTTTTTCCAAAGTCTGCTTTCAGGGATACCTAATTCTCTAGCTCTCTGGGGATTAAATTTACCATAGCGAGACTTTTCAACAAAAGAAAAAGCATAGGTGAGTACCGAATGGTTAGCGAGAGTATATTGAATAGAATATCGTTTTGTTTCATCTATTACATTATTATTTAATTCTGTTTTATTTACAGGATTTTCCGAGTCTAAACCCTCATATTCCGTTAATTGCTTATTAGAATGGTCTATTTCAACAATTTTTATGGGATAATTTGCTTTTAACCCTAATATTCTTCTATGCAGATATAAATAAAGAAAAAGATTGGGAGGGCCAAAAATAGTAAGAGGAGCCGTTCTATCGGTTAATGAAAAACGAAATAATAAACCCGGGAGTCCTATTATATGATCTCCGTGAAAATGGGAAATTAAAATCTTTAAGGGTTTATTAAATTTCAATCCTGCTTCTATGAATCTACGTTGGACATCTTCTCCACAATCAAATAAAATGATATGACTCTTATATCGTAAAGCAGTGGAGGATAAGTTCCTGTTTTTAATAGGGACGGCTGCGGCAGAGCCGAGAATGATTAATTCTAACATGAATTGTTTAAAATAATAAGTTCTAACATTAATTAATGTTATTTTTTTCTCAATTTAGAAATTTCTAATCTCTGTTGATTATTTTGAGTTTTTAAATCCTCTATTAAATTTTTCAATTCTCTAATTCTTAATTCAAGTTTAGGATCTTCTGCTGGGGGAGATGTAATTTGGTTAGATATTTTATTTATTTCATCTATAATATGATCTTGATTACTGATTCGTTCTAATTTTCGTCTTAATTCTCTAATTATCTCATCTTGGTTATTACTGTTAGTTGGAGCTTTCCATATCTTATAATCTTCTAATTCTTTTTGCAAGTTTTTAATTTCAATTTTGGCTTTGTTTAATTTTCTTTGTAAATCTGCAGTTAGATCTAATGATGGGCTTTTTGCAGATATTGGTGCTTGATCGATATTCTTAGACCCTTTGAATTGTCCTACTTCTGAGGTTTTTTTGGATAATTCTATAATTTTTTCATCCTTTTGTTTTAATTCTCTTAATAGATTGTTTATGATATCTCCTGATTCCTTATTATCCGATTTTTTTTGATTTGGATCTATTTTATGACTTTTTTTTTTATATTTCTCAAGTTGCTTTTCAAATTTTTTAATCTGTTTATTAGAATATATCAAATTTTTACGTAATTCTTCCTGAGATGCTTTATATATCGAATCAATTTGTTGAATTTCATCCGGAGATGCAATGTCCTTTATTTTTTGACGTAATTCTAAGATTTCTGCATTTAAACGCTCTATTCCCCCTTCTTTAATTTTTTCCTCTAATTCATTAATTAAAATTTGTTGTTTATTTATTTTATTTTGCAAATCCTTCACTAAAGTTTCGAGTGGCTGCTTCTCCTCTTCTATTCTTATTACCGTACTATTAGTTTCCTTTTTCGTATATTTCTCGAGTTCGTGTTGAAGTTGAATATAATCTTTTCTTAAAAATCCCATGCGATCCTTTAAATCTCGTATTTCCTTTTCTTTACTTTCTAAATCCATTTCCAACATGGAATACTTTGCTTGTTTCCATTTTATTTCTGAGGATTTGGATTCTTCATCAGAAATCAAGGTTTCAAATTTAAGAACAGTATCCTCTAATTCCTCGATTCTATCTAAAAGACTATTTATATGTAGCTCTTTTGCGTTTACTTCCTTTTCTAATTCGGTAATTCTGATTTTGAGGTCTTCTTCGGTCATGTTTGAATAGGATCATTTATGATAAAAAGTGTCTTACTAATATTTTACACTAATTCTTTATTTTAAATGTTCACATTATTGTTAATTAATCTTTATTTTTTTTTTTGATTTCTTTGGTATAATTATATTAGATATTTGATTTTAATAAATTTTAAATAATTCGTTTAAGGTTTTTTTTCTTATCATTCGCATCGGATATTATTAAGAAGTCAAAAAAATGAATCACAATTAGTAAAAGAACATACTAATTAACTTAAAGTATAGAAATATTTAAAAATTAATAAAAGTTTAATGTGAACGTTAAAATATGTAATATTTAAAAACATAACTTTATCCTCAAATGATTATTGAGTAAGATGTTTACTTATTTTTTGATTTAAATCTTGAATACTTTTAATTTTCAATTGAATTTGGGGATCCTGGAGGAGGGATTTATGGGATTGGATTTGCTTTAATAACTCATCTATGATATTATCTTTGAAATGCATTAATTTCTTCAAATTTTTGAAATTTAATTCATTTTGATTCAATTTACTTTTGAGTTCTTCTATATCATCCTCTTCAGCTTGTTGCTCTAGTTTTGTTATAATTATATTTTGTTTCCGTATTTTATCTTGTAAATCTTTTACTAATTTTTCTAAAGGTTCCTTTTTTTCTTCAATTCTGATAACTGTGCTATTTGTGTCTTTTTTGGTATGTTTTTCAAGTTCACGTTGAAGTTCTGTTTTTTCTTTTCTTAAAAAACCCATTCTATTTTTTAAATCTCTGATCTGGTTATCTTTTTCCGTCAATTCTATTTCTAATTTAGATTCTCTTACTTTCTGTTTTTTTTTCTTTGAATCTTTAACGTCATCTTCTGGAATTAGAGCCTCTAATCTCATGATGGTATTCTCTAACTGATCGATTCTGTCGAAATAATCATAAATCTCGTGATCTTTAGATTTAATCTCCTCTTCTAAATCTAGGATTTTAGCTCTTAATTCCTCTTCTGACAAATTTGGATAATAACCTTATTTTTCAAGAATATTTTGATTGGGATTTTAAATTTAGAGAAAGAAGAAGGTATTTCTTCTTCAATTTCTTATTTTTTAAATAATAATAGTGTGAGTCTATTTAAGATTTAATATATATCAAAATCTTTAATTGAAAATCGGTCAATTTTTTTCATTATAGGAATAAGACTTAATAGATTGAATATGATCATAAATCCAAATAATATTGCAATCCCGATGAGAGGAATATATAATGGCGGTAAATAAACCCTATCAAATAATATCACAGAATTTATTAACATTCCTAAAGCTAGGCTTAATAGAAGAGAGGGAATTATTATAAATAGTGCTTCTAGAAACAATATCCTCTTTACTGATTTCCTTTTCGTTCCCAAAGCTCTCATAATTAGAAAATCTTTAGCCTTTTCTACCAACCCTGCTTTCTGATAATTATAGAGAGATAGAATTGAAATTATAGCCATCAATATTATTAGCAGGATCGGATATAAAGTTAAATTAGATAGATAATTAATATTTTCCTCAAATATATCATCCAGATTCTTGCAAGTAAAACCTGCCCCCAGCCGTGCTTCGATCAAATCTTTTAGTTCATCTTTAATATCATCATAGGCATCCTTTTTGAGCTCCAATAGAATCAAATTAACTTCATTATGAGTAAAATTCAATCCCTCTTGAAATTCATGTAGATCAATATATCCCGCATACCCACTATAAAAGCTGTCTATAATTACACCTGAAATATGAAATCTATGACCAATATCTTTTATTTTCATGCTTTGATCGAATGGATAATCAAAAAAATTATAGGCTAAACCATCTCCAATGGTCATATTATCATGATCATCGTCTTCATCAAACCATCTCCCTTCTATTTCAAAATCTTGTATAATATCATCAGGGTTAACCCCTATAATCGGATAATTTCCATCTCTTTCCTGACCAATTGTTCTATATCCACCTCCTCCTTCTTCGCCGGTATAATAATAATACCCTATTAACTCTTCTATATCACAAAATTTAATTAAGCGGGCTTCCATCTCCTCAACTTTATCAATATTCTCAACTTCTGCTATATCAGTTTTATTAAACATATATTCAGGGTCGATAAAATTAATGTCATCATCGTCCACGGAAATTGTGGGATCGGAAAACATTCTATACATATCAGCATACTCATCAATAACCTCCTCATGTCCAATTACAACAATATCTTCACCCTGAGATTTTCGGATCCATTCCTGAGAAGATGAATTCAAAACGAAGGTACCTAAACCTAAGGTAAAGATTATTAAAAATATTAAGGAGAAAATGATAAAAAATCTCAAATACTCGTTTTTCCTCCGGTTTGTATTCATAATCGCAATTTTTAAATTGAATCCTAAGGAGGAAAGCCATCGTGGGATTAATGTAAATTTCTGGGTAGCATCGAAACTATAGGGAATATCTTGGGAAAATGATTTTGTAATTTTTTGTTTACCAATTTTTCTCAATGAATACCCGGTTACTATAAAAATCCCAAGAAAACAAGAAAAAAATAACGCGGGAGTATATATATAATCAATTCGAAATAGCAATTTAAATCCTAATATCTCCATAATTAAAGCAAATATCCCAAACGAGATTAGACCGAGAAAAAATCCTAATAAGAAGCCCAGTATAAATAAAATATAAGCTTCCAATAGATAAAAGCTATATAATTTTTCGGGTAAAGTGCCTAAGGCTTTCATTATGGCTATATCTCTCTTCTTATGGATAATTAAGGTTGTAGTGATGACCACTACCACTATAAACGCAAGTACAATCACCATTACGATGATAAGTGTATTAAATTGAGAGTATATCAGATTGATACCTCCCGAAAAATAGTATTCATTATCGATATCTTCTTGGTTAGAAAAATTATATCCCGCGATCAAATTAATTCCTAAAGAGAGAGAAAAATAGATTAAAAATTCTGCCATTCCAATAACTAACGCAATCGTTAATAAATATGGGTAATTCGATTTTTTTTTTCGATAAAAATCCTTTATAGCAAAATCTAAAGACATATTTTCTTATGAGTTGGAATTATTTGGTTTTTTATTAGAAAATACTTTTTCATTTATTATTTTGGCATCTTCAAAATCAATTAACCTATCAGCAAGTTCTATTAGATAATCATCGTGGGTAGCAATTATAACTGTTTTATTTAATGCTTTCAAATCTTTAAATAGATCACGGATAATTTCGCTTGATTTTTTATCTAAATTTGCTGTAGGTTCATCAGCCAATATGATAGGAGGATCATTTGCTAATGCACGAGCGATTGCTACTCGCTGTTGCTCTCCTGCGGAAAGTTGAAATGGTAAATGTTCTCTGCGTTCGATTAACCCTACTCTTTTTAGTAATTTTACGGCACGATCTCTAGATTGATTGAAAGCAACACCCGCTAGATTCATAGGAAACATTACATTTTCTTCTGCTGTTAAGGTACTTATTAGATTATAATTTTGAAAAATAAAGCCTGAATTCACAAGTCTAAATGTGGCTAAAGATTCCTCTTCCATATCACTAATTTTTACACCATGTTCATAAATGGTTCCTTTGTCTTTATCGGGCGAATCCAATCCCCCAATTAAATTGAGTAAGGTTGTCTTGCCCGCTCCGGAAGGTCCTCTTATAACAATGAATTCTCCATTTTTTATACTTAACGAAACATCATCAACGGCCCTTACGATATATTCTCCTATGTGGTAATCTTTAACTAAATTTTTAGCATCAATAACGATATTATCTTTCATTTGAGCGATAATCTCATCTGCCTCTTTGTCTTCTTCCGAAATTTTCTCTTGTTTATCTTTTTTTCTCACAATTTATACAATTATTTTTAAGATTTAAAATTCAGCGTTTTTAAATTAAATCATAATTCTCTTAACTTAATTATTTTAGATTCTTTATAAAAGATCAATAACGTAATTCGACTATTACAACACCATTTAATTAGCACAATTAATTAGAATTTTTGCCATTTTTTTAGAAAAAAAATAATTTTTCTAAAAAACATTTATATATTAGATTTTCCTTATAAGTTTTGAGGGAACTCGAGAAAACATTTATAATATCCCCTAATTTCCTAATTAAATGGTAACTAAATTTTATCCCATAATCCAGGACCCTTGCGTTTTGGATTGCTTTTCTCGATTCTCTCATTCTACTTTTTCGCTATTTTTAATTTGTTATAAATTAATTCAGTTTTAGAAGTAGTTCTCGCTGAATCTAATTATACACTGAATTCCAGAAAAGAATGGTGTTTAATTAAATATATTTATAAGCATTAAAAACAAATTAAGAAATCAAAAATATTTTATTAAGGAATTGTAAAATGAATATGAATAATAGTAATGAAGTTCCTATAATTCTTCATTCTAAAAAACAAATAGTTTCCTATAGAGTTGCTAGTCTACCTACTGAATTAATTCAAGGAGTACTCAGTCTCTTGATTTTCTTTTTTTATGAAGTTGAAATTGGATTGAATTCGCTATTGGTTGGATTAGGAATCGCAATATATGCTATCTGGGATGCATTTAATGATCCTCTTATCGGTTATTTAACAGATCGCCCCTTTAAGTGGACAAAAAAGTGGGGAAGAAGGTTTCCTTTTATAATTATTGGGTACGTCCCGATGCTTATCTGTTTTCTACTAATTTTTACTCCCCCCGATGTTAGTGTTCAGGAATCACCTTGGATTATTTTTGGTTGGTTGGTATTAACTACCTGTCTTTTTGATACTACAGAATCTATTTGGACGGTAAATTACTTATCTTTATTTCCTGACAAATTTAGAGATAGATCTGAGCGTAGAGTATCAGCAGGTTTTGAGGTTTATCTTGGTTTCATAGGAGTTATTTTTGCATTTATGCTACCTCCATTGATAATTATATATGGAAATCTTAGTACGTATGCATTGATGGCATGGATTTGCGTCGCAATTTCTTTAGTTTGCTTTGTATTAATGATCCCCGGCATAAGAGATGATAAAGAAACCGTCGAAAATTTCCTTACACATTATAAAGATTCAGAAAGCGATTCATTTTTTAAAACAATAAAACAAATTTTTTCTCAAAAAAGTTTTGTTGCGTTTTTAGCAATCTATGTATTATATCAGGCTTTAGTTCAGACCATGATGGCATCTTTCTTCTATTTTACTAAATATAATTTAGAAGCAGAAGTAGGAATGGTGGCGATCATATCAGCAATGCTTTTAATTGGAGGACTAATATCCGTTCCCTTTTGGTTAATATATACGAATAAAACCAAAGATCATCGCAAAACCTTCTTAATTTCAGCATTTTTAATGGCATGTTTTGCATCTGCTATGACATTTATTTATGGTCTCACAGGAACATTAATAATCGTTTTTCTTTTTGGCATAGCTCTAGGTGGTTTTTGGGTAATGATAAGCCCCGTATTTAGTGATGTGATTGATGAGTCAGTCAGTATCAGTGGGAAAAGAAGAGAAAGTACTTATGGAGGAATAAGAAATTTCTTCCTCAATTTAGCGAGAGTAATCCAAGCTATGACCCTTGCCATCGTACATGAATTAACAGGTTTCGTGGAGGGTTCAAATACTCAGACCCCACTAGCATTAATCGGAATAAGATTGCATTTAGGATTGATCCCAGGGATTTTTATTGCAATTGGATTAATAGTCTTTTGGAAGAATTATGATATCACCCCAGGAAAAGCGGTCCAGATTAAAGAAAAATTAATTGCCCTAAAACTGTAAAAGAATAAACTCGAACGAAAAAAAAGTTAAAATTTTTTTTATTTTTATACTAGCAATGTTTTTTTTAAAAGGCTTATTTTTAAGGGAATTTATAAATTATAAGAGTCTTTTAATATGAAGTTTATTCCGCTTTTAAGTTATGAGTAGAATTTCACTAAATTATAATAAGAATATTTTTCTTTTGACTTATACTCATTAGTCTTAGGACTGAATTTAACAAGAAAATAGTTAGTAATTTTCGAAATCAAATTAAAATTATATTTTATAATAAAAAATTGAACAAATCATGAGGTTATGAATATGAGTGAAAAAAAAGAGATTAAAATTGTCAAAGAATTAGATACTACAGGATTATTTTGCCCGGAACCTTTATTTGAGGTTCGAAATCTATCAGAAACTCTAGAAGTAGGTCAGTGTTTTAAAGTAGTAGCTGATGATCCTGCTGCCGAAGAAGATTTACAAAGATGGGCTAAAAGAACAGATACCGAACTATTAGACTTTAACAATGAAGATGGATTGTTAACCTTTGTTTTTAAGAAAAAAAAATAGAAGAATGGGGAGAAAATATGAGTGAAGAAAAAAAATTTATTTTATATGTTCAAACTAGTGATGCACCTGAACGACAATACTCTCCTCTAGTTTTGGCACAAACCGCAAAAGCTATGGATCTTGAAGCAAAAGTTTATTATCTTGGAACAGGCTTAAAAATATTAAAGCCAGGAGAAGCCGATAAAATTAAATTAGGGAATTTTCCTACTGTAAAAGAAATGTTAGATAAAACCAAGGAAATGGGAATAGAAATATTGGTCTGTGAAGCTTCAAAAAGAATGTTAGGATGGGAAAAAGTAGATTTGATTCCTGGGGTAAAAATTGTAGGAGCGGCAACATTGAACGATTTAGTTTTGGAAGCTGATGCTACCCAATGGTTTTAAAGATAAATTTTTTAATTTTAATTATAATAATTATCATGAAATTTAATAAATGAAGGAGGAAAACTTAAATGAATGTATATTTGGATTATCAGGCCGCAAAACCTGTGGATGAAAGGGTTTTATCAGAGATGCTACCTTATTTTAAGGAAAAATTCGCAAATCCTTCTTCTTTACATTGTGAAGGAGATGTTGCTACTGATATTTTAGAAGAATCTCGTGAAAAAGTTGCAAAATTTATTAATGCCCCAAATTTATCCGATATTATTTTTACTGCTAGTGCCACAGAATCAAATAATTTGGCATTAGTGGGAGCCGCACAGAATCGTAAAAGGAAGGGAAATCATATTATTATTTCAGACATAGAACATATATCAATTTTAAATCTTGCGAAATATCTCGAGAAAGATGGTTTTAAAGTCAGTACAGTTCCGGTGGATCAATATGGTATTATTCGATTTGATAAACTTGAACGTTTAATTACGGATCAAACGATATTGATTTCGATTGCAACTGCAAGCAACGAAGTAGGGTCTCTTCAACCCATAAAAAAGATTAGTGAAATTGCCAGTGAAAGAGGTATTTTATTCCATACAGATGCTGTAGCCAGCGAAAGTACGATTCCAATAGATGTACAGAAGCTACCGATAGATTTGATTACTCTTTCCTCGAACGATATTTATGGTCCGAGAGGGGTAGGTGCTCTTTATTTGAAAAAAGGAGTGAGAGTAAATCCGATTATAATCGGAGGAGGTCAAGAACGCGGGATGAGATCGGGTTCCGAAAACATTCCTGGAATTGTAGGGTTTGGAAAAGCTGCCGAAATAGCAAAAGAAGAAATGATTGAGGAAGCCGAACGTCTTAAAAAACTAAGAGATAAAGTAATAAAAGGTATATTAGAGACAATTCCAAAGTCATATTTAAATGGGCATCCAGAAAAAAGGCTTCCAAATAATGCTCACTTAAGATTTGATTATATTGAAGGAGAATCTTTAATTCTGGGTTTAAAAGACCAAGAGGTTGCGGCAGCAACCGGATCTGCATGCTCTTCAAAAACTTTAGAACCTTCTCACACATTAATAGCTATGGGATTACTTCATGAAGAAGCGCATGGAAGTTTAGTCATATCATTAGGACGATTTACAACAGAACAAGATATAGACAAAATTTTAGAGGTATTACCTGGGATAGTTAAAAGATTAAGGATATTATCACCCTTAACGCCTCCTGATTTATTAGAACAATATAAAGAGGTGAATAATTAAATGAAATCAACACAGTATTCTGACAAAGTATTAGATCATTTTAGAAATCCTAGAAATGTAGGAGTTATTGAAAATCCCGATGGGTATGGAAAGGTTGGGAATCCTGTTTGTGGAGATCTTATGGAAATGTTTATAAAAGTCAGTAAGAATGACAAGGGAGAGGACATCATTGATGACATCAAATTTAGAACCTTTGGATGCGGTTCGGCCGTATCTACATCTTCCATGGTGACTGAAATGGCAAAAGGTAAAACCCTTAATGAAGCATATAAAATAACAAGACAAGATGTTGCAGATGAGCTTGATGGACTCCCTCCTATCAAGATGCATTGCTCCAACTTAGCTGCAGATGCTTTACAAGCAGCAATAAGGAATTATCGAGAAGGAACAAGTCCTGATGTGGAAGTAATTACGTCCTGTCAAATAGATCTCCAAGTTATTCTAGGGATTGACGAATTTCTAGGCAAAGGAGTATATAAACAAATTGAAAATTTAAGTGAATTTGAAAGTAAAAGAGTTTTGATCTTGGACTCTGGGGATGATTCTTTAGAGCTCGCACTAAATTTAACAAAGCATACGGGTAGAGTGGTAGTTGTAACTTCTGCAAAAGAAACTCCAGGATCTCTAGAATTAAAGAATAAATTAAAACAATCAGATGTTAAGATACTTCAACAATCAGAACTTTTAGAAATTAAAGGTACTGACGAGGTTGAGAAAGTTGTCATCCATGATTTTGACGAGGATGAAAACTATGAACTTTATGTTGATGCCGTCATAGTACTTGATGAAAGACAACCTAAAATTAGTTAATTTTTATTAATAAATGATTTTTATTTTTCTTTTTTCTGTTAAATTTCTAACATTTTTAATTTATAAATCATTATCCAAGAATTCTTCGATTAATATTATCTATTCTTTGTCTTAATTTTACTTCTATAAGAACAATCTTTAAGATGTGTGATTAATCCATGATCAATAAGTAGTGAATAATTTTCACCCAACTTAAATTCTGAATTTAACAATAGATTAAAAGAAATGATGATTTGATCATGGAAAAAGTTATAATTGTGGGAGGCGTGGCGGGAGGAGCTACTGCCGCTGCCAGAATACGAAGAATAAAAGAGGATATTGAAATTATCGTTCTTGAGAAAGGGGGATATGTGTCATTTGCAAATTGCGGATTACCTTATTATGTTGGGAATGTTATAAAAGAACGCAATCAGTTAGAATTGATGACTCCCGAGGAATTCTTCAACAGGTTCAACATAGATATAAGGATTCATCATGAAGCAATTTCTATCGATAAAATAAATAAAAGCATTACAATCAGAAATCAAGAAATAGATAAGGAATATACATTAGATTATGATTATTTAATCCTTTCACCAGGAGCAACTCCTATTATCCCTCCCTTTAAAGGATTGACAGATGTGCCCACCTTTACTCTTCGTACTATTCCAGATTCTGTTAAAATTAGAGAATATGCTGAAAAAAATAATATAAAACATGTTACAATTGTGGGAGGAGGGTACATTGGCTTAGAAATGGCAGAAAATTTAAAAGAAAGAGGGATAAATGTCAAAATTGTAGAAATGCTGGATCAGGTAATTGCCCCTCTAGATAGAGAGATGGCTCAATTTGTTCATCAAGAATTAATTTTAAATGGTGTTTGCCTTCAATTAGGAGATGCAGTTGATTATTTTGAGTGTGAGAATCAATGCAATTATGTTATACCACGTAGTGGAAAAAAGATTAAAACAGATATGGTTATTTTAGCTATAGGTGTCAAACCTGAAAGCCAATTAGCGAAAGATGCAGGATTAGAACTTAGTCCTAAAGGTTATATTGTGGTGAATGACCACATGAAAACATCGGATCCCTTTATTTATGCTGTTGGTGATGCCGTTCAAGTGAAAAATTTAATAACGCGGGAACCTTCAGCGATAGCCTTAGCAGGTCCTGCTAACAAACAGGGAAGAATTGCAGCAGACAACATTGCAGGCAGAAATTCAAGATATAATGGTGTAATAGGAGCAGCAGTTTTAAAGGTCTTTGATTTAACCGTAGCTTTTGTAGGTTTAACAGAAAAACAGTTAAAAAATACAGATACCAAATATGAAAAAATATATATTCACCCGAATAATCACGCTGGCTATTATCCGGGAGCAATACCAGTTAGTTTAAAGGTAATTTTTGAAGTTCCAAGTGGGAAAATTCTAGGAGCCCAAGCAGTGGGTGGTCCCGGAACAGAGAAGCGGATAGATGTAATTTCAACAGTAATAAAATTTGGGGGAACAGTTTTTGACTTAGAGGAATTAGAGTTGACATATGCACCTCCCTACGGTTCTGCAAAAGATCCCATTAATATGGCAGGGTATGTAGCTTCCAATGTCATTAAAGGGGACCATCCCATCTGGCATTGGGACGAAATTGAAGAGGTTCAAAATAATAATAGTTTCATCCTTGACGTGAGAACTAAGGAGGAATATGATGTAGGTCACATAGAAAATGCTATAAATATTAGTGATTTAGAAATTAGAGATAGATTAAATGAAATTCCTAAAGATAAAGATCTATATGTTTATTGTGAGGTAGGTTATAGGGGATATTTAGCATCACGGCTATTGTTACAAAAAGGATATAATAGAGTGTCTAACCTTTCAGGAGGGTATAAGTTATTTAAAACCGCTCAAGCCACTCCCGAAGAATTAGCGGCGGAATGTGGTCCATCTGAAGAGATTATAGAAGAAATGATTGAAAGAAAAAGCGTAGAAACGGAAGAGTTCATTGAAGTAGATGCTTGTGGATTATCTTGTCCAGGACCATTGAATGCGATGATTAAAGCTCTTGAAAACCTTCCTCCAGAAAAAAAATTAAAAATCTATACAACTGATCCTGGCTTTAAATCAAGTGTGGAAGCATATACTAAACTAAATGAAGCGATTAAATTGTTATATATGGGCAAGGAGGAAGGGAAGTTGGTCGCTATTTTAGAAAAGGGTGAAATCACACCAGAAGAATTAAAGACTCCTATTAAAGCAAAAAAGGTGACCAGAAAGGAAAGAAGAACGCTGGGAGCTCCTGCTTTATCTGATATAACTGTGGATGAATTATATGAAAGATTAGAGACAAATGATTCACCTGCCTTGATAATTGATGTACGCTCTCCTCAAGAATATGTAGGTTTAGTCGGTCATATAAAATCCGCGAAATTAATGCCTTTAGGAGAATTAATGACTAATATAGATGCACTTAAAGATTATAAGGATGAGGAGATTGTGGTAATTTGCCATGGTGGAGCACGATCAATGATGGCTGCTCAATTGCTTGCCCAGGCTGGTTTCAAGGATGTGAGAAATTTAACAGGTGGCATGATGATGTGGCATAGAAAAGGGTATCCTGTAGCTGCGCAAACCAATTAAATTTATTTAAATTCCCATTTTTTCAGTTCTTTTTAGTAATATCTTTTTAATTATGAGATATTGATTAATTCTCAATTTTTTGAACATGTTCGTAAATAAACATAATAGTTCAAGAAATTATCTATAAGTTATTGATAGAATGTTTAAAAAACAGTCTATCTTAATAAATTTACAAAAAATAAATGAGGTGTGTGATTTGGAAGGTGAAAGATTATCATATCACAAATCAGTTCAGAAAGTATATGAAAGAATTAAGAAAGACGGCATGATTAATATATGGGATCGATTCGAGGCACAAGGATTTGGTGGCGACCCAGATAAGAGATGTCCATTTTGTTTAAAAGGAGCTCGTTGCGATTTATGTTCAAATGGACCATGCAGAGCAGATGCTTCTATTGATAAAAGAGGGGTATGTGGAATTACTGCCGATGGAATGGCAATGCGAATGATGTTGTTGAGAAATATTATGGGAGCATCTACCTATCATTATCATACTGAAACCACGATTAAAACTCTTCAAGCTACGGCGAAAGGTAAAACACCCTATAAAATAAGTGAACCGGAAAAGTTAAAAAGCTTTGCGAATCGGCTTGGCATAGATATTTCTGGTTCAAATGAACAGATAGCGATACGTTTGTGTGATTTTGTTAGGCAGGATTTTAATAGGCCTTATACTGAACCAAGTAAAATTGTAGAGGCTTTGGCACCTTCAGAAAGAAAAGAACTATGGAGGAAGCTAAACATATATCCAGGGGGAATTTATGGGGAAATGATGCTTTCAAGCAGTTCCTGTCTCACGAATGTTGACGGTTATTATGGCAGCTTAGCTCTGAAAGCAATGAGACTTGGTGTGGCCATGGCGTATCAGAGTCAAATAGTAAATGAATTTTGTCAAGATATATTATTTAACATTCCTCGACCACATAAAATGCGCGTAAATTTAGGGGTTTTAGATCCTGATTATGTTAATGTCTTACCTAATGGCCACGAGCCCTTTTTGGGATTCGCGATGGTTCAGCTGGCTCGCAAATCTGAATGGCAGGAAAAAGCCAAAAATGTTGGAGCAAAAGGGTTGAGAATCATCGCAAATATAGAAACAGGTCAGGAAATGATCCAGCGTTGGGAAATGGATGATGTTTTTTATGGATTTACCGGTAATTGGATAATGCAGGAGGCAATTTTAGCTAGTGGGTGCATAGATGCGTTTGTGTGCGACATGAACTGCTCGATGCCTATAGATCCTATCTATGCGGAAAAATATAAATTTAAATTGATACCAGTTTCCGAAGTGGTTGCATTTGAGGGCATTACAAAAAGAATTGACTATATCCCAGAGAAAGCGGAAGAACAAGCAGCTGAACTCTTACAAATTGCTATTGATAATTTCAAGGAACGTAGGGCTAGTATCGAACCTGTTACAGGATTAGAATTGAATGAAGCATTAGTTGGATTCTCAACGGAAAGTATACTTGAAGCACTTGGAGGAACTCTGGAACCTTTATTAGATGCTATAAAAAGTGGAATCATAAGAGGCGTAGCAGGTTTGATCTCTTGTACAACTTTGAGAGATACTGGACAAGATGTCCACACAATAAATGTTGCGAAAGAGCTGATTAAAAGAGATATTCTGGTTCTATCAATGGGATGTGGAAATGGTGCATTACAGGTCGCAGGACTATGTAATCCTGAAGCAAAAGATTTAGCAGGTCCTGGTTTAAAAGCTCTATGTGAGAGAATTGGAACTCCACCCGTGCTAAGTTATGGTACTTGTACAGATACTGGTAGAATTGCAGATTTAGTGGGAGCAATTTCAAGTGCTCTTGGAGGAGTAGCAATTCCTGATCTACCCTTAGTAGCAGTTGCTCCCGAGTATATGGAACAAAAAGCTACTATTGATGCCGTATTTGCATTAGCTTTTGGGCTTTATACCTATGTGAATCCGGTTCCAACGGTAACAGGAGGTCCAGATTTAGTAAAACTGTTAACAATAGATTGTAAAGATATCACAGGGGGTATTTTACATGTGGAAACTGATGCCGTTCAAGCTGTCGAGGCTATGCTAGAACATATAGAAGCAAATAGGAAAAAGCTCGGCATTTAATAATATCTATAATTTCCCATAGTGTCTACAAATTAAGCTTGAATCATAAAGAAAACAAATTAGTTCTATTTTTTTTATTTTATTTTTATTCTTTAATCTCCTGAGTGTATAAATATTCTCCAATTTCATGAATTATAGAATCTCCTTTGTGGTCAACTGCCATTACGAATAACCCACTCCAGATATCCCATCCTATTATGATTTTTATATCATTCCGTTTTAACTCGATATAAGCCGAGTCGAGGGTTAAAATTGGTAATTGGAGCGGTTTGAATCCAAATTGTTTTTCTATAATAGTAGCTACGGGAAAAATGTGTTCTGCCTCCGCATGATTAATATCATAAGTTTCATGTCCCGCAGCGGTTTTAGAAAAATTACCTTGTAATTTTATCATAAAATTAATGGCACGTAAAACTTATTTAATTATATTTATCTCATTTAATCGTGTTTAATCATCCCATTCCAAAACTTCTTAACCGGATCTTCCAATTTATCCTCGATTACCTGTTCAAAATCAGAAAATTTGCTTATTTCCATATTCCATTCATCAAAATTATCTAATAATGTGGAATATTTATGGAAAAATCGGTCTGAAATGATATTTAATACCTCTAAAACCTTCTTATTTTTAATACTTTTTGAAGAATTTGCCACGAAAAGAAGATTTTTCTTTTTAAAAATTGTAAATCGAATCTTACTTATTTCAAAGCTTTGTATCCCCCCATCTCCGATTCCAATATTCATTGAATATGAATCTAACGCTGTCATAAGTGCTCCAAAAAGTTGGGCACAAACTTTGGGGTCATAAACCCGATTAAATAAAACTATACCCGCATCAGTAAATATCCATAAGTCTTGTATGATTTTAACCATTCAGATAATGCCTGCTATTATGTAAAGGTCATTTAATGAGTTTTTAAAAATTAAATATAATCATATTTAGGTTTATTTTTAGAATTTAAAATGGTTTCTTTTTTCTCTGTTAGACATTAATGAAAGTAGTAAAGACTCTAATAAAATAAATAAATAAAATAAATCCCCCCGCACCTATTAAAAAGTAGAGCGGTTTGCCTTTCTCCTTTTCGGGAATAACTTCACGCACGATTGTATATAGTATAACTCCTGAAATGAAAGAATAAAGAATATATATTGTCTCTAAATTAACTGGTAAAAATAATTCAAAAAAGATTCCAAACACAACTCCTATAATTACCGTAGATGATAAAAGAAGTTTCATGTATTTCGACTCTTCAAATTTTACTTCAATCCCTAAATCACTGAATATTTCAATATTTGATTCCGAGACACTTGTAATAATCACTCTAAAAAAGGCAAAAATGAAAAATAAGATACCCGATAAGAATTCTATTATTAAAAGAGCAACGATTAGAAGTCCAACAATAAAATGATAAAAGAAATTGGTAAAATATCTAATTTCATTCAAATCTTTTTGGATATGCATTTTTATCTTTAACTTTTTCTCTTCAATCTCAGATAAAATTTCTTTACTTTGTTTTTGTAAATCATTTAAAGTTTTTCCTAAATCTTTTAACGCAAATTCATCTAACTTTTCATCTTTTATTAATTCAAGAGTTATGATATCTTCAATATTTTGCTCTACTAACTCTAAATTTTTTTCCATACTCAATAGCTTACGGACTCTTTTTTGAGATTTGGATTCTACTTTTTGCAGTATTATTTTTTCGGACACATGAATGAAAATAAATCCAGAGAGTATAAACAAAAATTCAAAAATTCTGAGATGGAGAGGAAATTCTGGTAATCTCTCTGATACTTCTGGAAGTAAAACTATAAAAAAATATGCTATTGAGACTCCTGCGATGAAAGAAATATTTAATTTAAATTTTAGTCTAGTCGAAAAATCTTGAATAAAAAACAATAATCCAAATAGTATAGCCAATAAAAAGAGAATAATTAGATTGAGATCCATAGAATTGAATAACTTTCTGATTTTTTATAAGCTTAATTCTATATAATTCCTTTTAATTCTTTAGATTTTTTTTAATAAAATGAAGTATTTTACACATTTTCTGAAATACTATACTTTAAAGGAAATTAAGCTTACTTGTATTTGAAAAACCTGGGAGTTCGAATTTAAGACTATTCCTGAATATTTCATATAAATATTTAATATAGAGTAATAAGCACGCTATTTACATCGTAATTTCTAATAAATTTTTCTTCTTTTTTTCTTTATTCTTATCTTTCCCATTAACCCGGTTTTCTGCTGACATAATTGCATTTTGACCTGTTTTTAAAGGAATAAAAAAACTTTTCCATCCTTGAGTGAAAGGGGCAACCATAGAGAGGAATAATGTCTTTTTTTCCCTATTTCTTTTTTTAATATGAAACACCTTTTTAGATAATATAGATTTCTTATATACAAAAAAGTAAAATTAGTATAAATATTTTACATTTATGCCCTTTTTATCCCTTTTAAAAGGTGCTTTAAATAATTCTAAATTATTTATTTTTATATGTATTTTATTTCATTAAAAGAAGAATTGAAGAGAAATTGGTGATGGAGAGATAAATCAGTTGTTAATTATCACTTCTACTGAAGATAAAGCTTCTATG
>SDNV01000011.1 GCA_004524515.1 Promethearchaeota archaeon | reverse complement strand
ATGCACAATAAAGGTTTTGATCATGCTGATTATATCAATGAGATTATTAAATGTGATAAATGTATAGGGGATTTAACAAGAGATCTTGAAGATTTAGGATATTATAAGGATACCGCTATTTGTATTGTCTCAGATCATGGAAATTACAAAGCCCAGAATCTCCATGATATTGAACCGTTTTTTCAGAAGTTGGGTTTAAAACAATATATTCCTAAAAAGAAAGTTGGCGATTTTGATGCTAATATGGGTTCGATTGGATTTTTCAATTTTCGAGGAGACACATGGAATCATCATCCTACTATTCACCAGATGGAGAATTTTAAGCCAAGTGGAACCGGTGCTGATAAATTAAATTTATTCAAAATTTTATGGAAGGTTCCAGGAACGAAATTCATGTATTATAGAGATGATAAGAATACTCCGGACCATGGGATAATTCATATTGAAAGTTTAAATAAAAAATCAGGCGAGATTATTAAAGGTACAATTGAATATCAAGGTCATGGAAAAGACCAACAAACAAAATATAGTTTTGAAAATGGAGAATTATTTGGATATGAAAAGTATGAAGATATAAGTAAACTTTTAGATAACAGATTTCATAGTATTGATGAGTGGTTAGCAAAAACTTATAAAATCGACTTTCCGATGTTTATTGATCAACTCCCTCGCTATTTTAAAAATCCAAGGGCATGTGATATTATGATATCAACTTGTGGAGAATATGGATTCAATTACGAGCATGGGAAAACTGTTTCTAACAAATATTATAGTCACGATATTGCGAAAAAAGAATCTATGACTGTTCCGTTAATTATAGGAGGCACGTCTGAAATACCAAACTCAAAATTATCATATTGTAAAACCACGGATGTTGTTCCCACTTTATTAGATTTACTAGGAATTTCGCCAGATTCCAGTGTAGTAGGAAAATCCTTATTAAATCGAGTTTTTTGAACGATTATTAAATTACTAAATTATTATTTTCAATTTTTTTTCTTAAATTTATGTATTAGAAGATAATTTTCTTTAAAAATGAAAAAAATAGAATATATTTTCAAATTATTCCTTTTTTACCCTTTTAACAAGCCATTCCGGCATAACCAATGAAAAATATGTGAGAATAACAAAGATTAAAGCAAATATCCAAGATGCAAATTGGAATTCCGAATATCCCGGATGATTATAGAGAACTATCATTAAATTATCCAATAGAACCATCAGGAAAAATAGCATCATAGAAATCATAGAATAGAATAACAATGTAAGACCTAACTGTGCTACTTTTTCATCAGCTTTAGCTTTTGATTTATAGGCTATGTATGCTATCATGCCATAAATGACATAAGCAAAAGTTATGAAAGCAATATTAGTATATAATCTTATATTGAATTTACCCGCATAATCTTCTCTAGGATATCCCCACCAATTCCAAGGTAGAAAGAGAACAATAATCAAAATTGCCCCAATAAGGATAATTGGGATGAATACTGATTTCCATTTATTAGTAATCCGGCTAGCAAAAAAGTATAGGAAGATATTTGCTATAGCAACCAGACTATATGCTAAAGGCAGAGAAAATCGATATATTTCCATATAATACCCTGTTATTATAGCCTCTGTAAGACCTATTGCAAGTACTAATATAGCTAAAGTGAAAAAAGTATATACAATTGCTAAATGTAAAGCAGCAGGCTGTTTCCTTTCAATATATTTCCTAAGTATTTTATAAGTAACAATCGATCCCGCGATAATTAAAATAAGATATACTACTATAATTGGTAGAACTCGAGGTTCAAAAGCTGAATATCCCATAACTTATCCATAGTTATTTTAATATTTAATTTTTTATTTTTAAAAAAATTAGTCGAATATTTACGTATAATTATCTATTTTTGAACAATAGAGAGGATAGATGGAATTTTATTAAATCCATTAGGAATCACATCATATCATATTCTATTTTGAAATTCGCTATTCATTCTTCGATTTATTCTTTTTTAATCCGCTTTACCAACCAATCGGGCATCACTAATGAAAAATATGCTAGAATATAAAAAATAATAGCAAATATCCAAGCAATATATATAAATTCTGAATATCCTGGATGTCCATAGAGAACAATCATAATATTATCAAATAAAATCATTAAAAAGTACATTATCAACGATATCATCGAACAAAATAATAAGGTTAATCCTGCTTTAGCAATCTTATCTTCCGTGGTTTTTTTTGTTCTATAACAAATAATAGCAATAGTAATGTATATTAAGTAAGAAAATGTGATAAACGCTATATTTGTATAAAGTCTAATATTTAATTTTCCGGCGTAATCTTCTGGTGGAACTCCCCACCAATTCCAAGGTAAAAAAAGGATTATAATTAGCACTATGCCAATAATTAGAATAGGGATAAATGCAGCTTTCCACTTATCAGTAATATTACTGGCAAAAAGGTATAAAAAGACATTCGCAATAACAACCATCGTATAAGCGAGTGGCAATGAAAATCGATAGATCTCTTTATAATATCCCGTTATTGCTGCTTCTGCCAAACCAATTGTAAGTATAATTATAGCTATAGTGATAAATCCAAATACAAAAGATAAATGTAGAGGTGCTTTTTTTTTTCTTTCTTTCCATTTTTTAATCATTTGTAATGACATAAAAATTCCAAAGATAGACAAAAAAATATAATAAAAAAATATTGGTAAAACTCGGATTTCAAATGGTGTGTAAGTCATTATTTATTAGATAAAACTCATTAAATATATATCTTTATTATTATTGAAACTATGATTAAAACTGCCTGCAAGATAATTAAGGGCACAATCGAATATCAAAGTCATGTAAAAAATTAAAAAAAAATATGTTTTTGTTATAAATTCTTGATTAATGTAAAGGATTGAAGATTTTAAGATGAACGAAAAAAATGATAAAAGATATATGAAAGAAATCTTAGCCTTAGAAAAAATTCTTGAATTAATTCAAGCGTTTTGTGATAAAAATCCAATAAGAAAGTCAAGTGTAAATTATAATCGATTTAAAAATAAAATCAGTGAATTAAAAACAAGATCAAAAGAAGAGAATAAAAATAAAGATTTAAGAAACATATTAAAAAAGCTTAAAATAATCATCAGAAAAGAAATTTTTCCTGAAATCTATTATATAGTTGGTGGACATGGCGGAGTAATAATTGATGATATGGGGTTTTGCGAATTTGATTCCCCTCAATTTGCTTTAGAACGTTTAATAGAACGAATGAATTTTGCTATTCTAACAAATATACCCTATAATATTGAAGTTGCAGTAAGTTGTTTCGAATGGTTGCATAACCATTATCCAGATAGAATTAAAGAATTCGCAGACCTCTTTAAAAAAGGGCGTTTTGAAATCATCAATCCAACTTATTCTCAACCTTATAATTTAGTTATCAGTGAAGAGTCAAATATTAAACAATTTGAATATGGATTAAAGGAACTAAATCGTTTAGGATTAGATTGTAATATTTATTACTGTTCAGAGGTTTCACTACACCCTCAAATTCCTCAGATCTTAAAAGGTTTTAATATAGAATTTGGTTCTCTTCGAACAAGGTTATTAGGAACATGTCCAACGTCCAATTCGGGTGTAATATCTTGGATTGGATTAGATAATTCACAAATAAGAACAATATCAGATCAACCAGGTATATTTAATGGGGAGTATTGGCATGGAACATTTTATAGAGAGATCCCTAATTTATTATTCCAGGCGGCCTCTCGTCCTTTTATGAAGCGTTTAATCTTTTCCTCGATAGAGGATTTCATCATGCCAATGCCATTTCAAGAGGAGGTCTGGCGTATTTCTAAAATTTCCGATATATTTGGAAAATTTATTTCATGCGTAGAATTATTTCCACTAATAGAAACGGAAGGGGAATTTAAATATAAAAGAGATGATTTTTCCTTGGGAGAATATATGTTTGTAGAGAGTGAATTATTTTTAAATAATAAGAAATCTGAGATTGCTCTTATTAGTGCTGAAATTATCAATTGTATTTTAGGACTATTTAATGAAAAATCAAATGATCATCTATTTGATGAGTTATGGAAAACCTTATTGCTTACTCAAGCTCACGATAATTATGTAGTACCTTATGTTCAAACAGGGGATTATTCCGCCCAACAATTAAGTAAAGAGGAATATCAAAGATTAGAAATAAAATCTAAAAGAATACCCATCTCCGAATTAAGCATTGATTTGCAAAAAGATATTCAAAATAATTGTAAAAATTTCATTAATGAAAGTCTAATAGAGATTGCTAATTCTCTTATTAAAAACTCAAATAGGAATAATGAGAATCAATTTGATTTTTTCATATTTAATCCGACTATTTACCCACGAAAAGATATAGTATCAATTCCCATAAAGGTTGATAACGCTTCAAAAATGGTCTTAATTGACGAAAGGGGGGAAGAATTGGATTTTATTTATCAAAACTCTATAATAAAATTCATTCCAAATGTACCTTCGATGGGTTATCATATATATTCATTAGTGGAGCAAAATCAAAAAATAGTGAATTCAGATGATCAATTTCTCTATGATATTTTAATTATGAATAATAATCAATCCATTGAAATTAGGTTTAACAAAAATAAGGTATATATATTGAAATTTGGATCCTCACATACTTATAAATTAACTTTAATTGAACAAATAAAGAATAATATTGAGAACAGATATATAATACAGGGTGAAATTAAGAATAAAATCTTCACGATTGAAATTATTCAATATAATGGCATAAACAGGCTTGAATTCATTCTAAATTCTGACTTATTAGAAAAGATTATACTCATACCTGCTTTTAAGATTTCAAAATCTCTGATTAATTATCCTTTTGGAATCGAAGAGACAAAAAGATCAAATATACAATCATTAGACTTCTTATGGTTGATAGGGGAAGATAAAAGCATTATCTACATTCAAAAAAATAGCCAACAATTCATTATAAATCGAAAAAATTTTGAACTTCATAATTTAATAAAAAAAAAAGGTGTGTATGAATTTTCAATATCAATTCTTCATGAAAAAGATTTTTGCTCTGCTTATCAGCAAGTATATATGTATAAATTCAATATATTAGGAACAGCGATTCAAGGTACCCATGAGTATGATAAAAAGTCAGATTCCTGGTTATCATTCAATCCAGAAATTTCCCTAACTAATCTTTGGAGACGTAATAATGGTTCATTCTTAAGAATATTTAATCCGAGCAAAGAAAGAAAACAATTTAAAATAAGTGGATCGTTGATTCAAGGGAATTTAATAGAAAATGATTTCCGTTATAATAATTTAAAAGAATTGAAAAAAAACACATCATCAATCGATGCGTGGAAAATTCAAAATTTAAAAGTTTAAGGAGTAGAATGTATTAAAATAATATTCAATTTCTAAGGTAATTCCTTTTCTATTTCAATGTCTGTGGGACTGCGACCTTTTTCGAGTTGTTCAAACCACCATTTATCTGTAGAAATAATTTCTTTAGCTTTTTCCAGCACCTCCTCAATTTTGGCGGAATCTACTATGACCACACCATTGATATCACCAAATACAAGATCTCCGGGATTTATTGTCCTTTCTCCACACTTAATTGGTTGCATTACCGAATCCATATCGATAATCATTCGACTGCGAATCGAGGAACACACAATCCCTCTAGCAAATATTGGAAATTTTAAATCCATAACTTGTGGAATATCTCGGACGGGTCCATCTACAAGACCACCTCTAAAGCCTAAACCTTGTAAGATTCTACTAGTACTTTGTCCCAAACCAGCTGCGATCATTTGACCAGACATATCCACACACATTATTGGATACTTTGGGACTAATTTTATAAATTTTACCATGCGTGCGATTACATTTCGATCAAGGGGTTCTTCGGAGGACACCATTTTCATAGTACCAGCAAAACCAACCATTCTGGCTCCATTCCATACAGGTCTTATCCCTGCATCAAGAAAACCCGGTGCAAGCCCTAATTCATCAATCGCATCCGAAACAGCTGGTGTATAGAGGTTTGAATATTCACTTAATATTGATTCAATTTTATTCTTATCCATTCTTCTCACGAAAAGTTTAATTGAGCTTTAAATGATATTAAAGAGAATTTTTAAAATGATATTAATTTGATTATTCCCTCATATAAAATAAGCTCAACATTCTAAACAAAATGGGAAATGAAAATGGTTGAGAAAGAAAATAATTTAAAAAAACGTAGCAATACGATTTTTGAAGGAATTAAAAAAACCCCATTCAATTACGTCACTTTAGGGATAATTGAAAGTCTAGGCTTGGAAGATAAAGACATTCATAATAAACCTTTCATTGGGATAGTAAATACATGGAATGAACTAAATCCAGGACATAAGCATTTAAGAGACTTAGCAGAAGCTGTTAAGCTAGGAGTAGCAGAGGCAGGAGGCATTCCTTTTGAGTTTTGTACAATTGGACCTTGCGATGGTTGGGCTAATGGTAATGAGGGAATGTGCTATATTTTGCCACAGAGAGAAGTGATTGCAGATTCAATTGAATTAATGGCAGAAGCCCATAGATTAGATGCTTTAGTGACCTTATCTGGATGTGATAAAATTAATCCCGCAGTATTGATGGCAGCTGTAAGACTTGATATCCCGACGATTTGTGTCCCGGGAGGGCCAAGTTTTTATGAAGTAAGATTCACTCCGGATTATGAAGGCATAGAACAAGGTAATTATGATGACTTTGATCATAAATTGAAATGCATAAGCTGTGCCACTTACGGAGCATGTGAGATTATGGGAACAGCAAATACCATACAATGTCTAATGGAAGCTTTTGGAATGACTTTACCTAATGCGGCAACTACCCCAGCAATGACAAGAATGAAATATGTAATCGCAAAGAATTCGGGAAAACAAATTATTGAATTATTAAAGCAAGACCTAAGGCCATCTAAAATAATGACGCAAAAATCGTTTGAGAATGCTTTAATGGTGGATGTAGCAATCGGAGGATCCACTAATTCTGCCTTGCATCTTCCCGCCATCGCTCATGAAATGGGTATTGAGTTTAATTTAGAAATGTTCAATGAATATAGTAAAAAAATTCCAACTATAGTAAATGTTTCTCCATCAGGAGATTATGGAATAGTGGATTTGTATAAAGCAGGGGGAATTCCCGCGGTTTTAAACAGATTAAAGAATTTTCTCAATTTGGATTGTTTAACAGTTTCAGGAAAAACTATTGGTAAGCAAATAAGAAGATCAAATGTTTTGGATGATAATATTATTAGACCATTAAGCAATCCTGTTTATCTTGAAGGAGGAACAGTAATCTTGAAAGGAAACTTAGCACCAGATGGGGCTGTCGTAAAGCAATCAGCGATAAAAGATAATACAATGTTAAAATTTGAAGGAAATGCTCTCTGTTTCAATTCAGAACAAGAAGTAATTGATGCCATATCTCAAAATAAAGTTCAAAATGGTTCGGTTTTAATTATTAGATATGAGGGACCTAAAGGAGGACCTGGAATGCCAGAGTTATTGGCTGTAACTGCTACACTTATGTTAAAGCGCGATTTAGACCAAGTTGCTTTAGTGACAGACGGGCGTTTTTCGGGAGCTACCTCAGGACCATGTATCGGGCATGTAAGTCCTGAGGCTTATGTTGGAGGCACTATTGCTATAGTAGAAAATGGAGATAAAGTAAAAATCGATATTCCTAATAGAAAACTTGAAATTGATATTTCGGATGAGGAGGTTCAAACTCGTTTTAAGCAATGGAAACCATTTGAAAGAGAGATCAAAAGTAAAGCTCTCTTAAAATATAAGAATCTTGTTAGTTCTGCTTCTGAAGGAGCAATATTTAAATTCTAAATTAGATTTGCTTTTTTATCATTCTTTCCTATATTATAAATATTGAAGTAAGATTAGAAAAAGTGATTTAGAACGACTAAACAATCTATTATTGAAAAACTTGGTTTTGATTCTTCTGATAAAGTCGTCATTTTCCATATTGATGATATAGGGTTTTCTCATGCCTCTAATGTAGCTTCTTTTGAATGTTTGGATTTTGGCATTGCAAGTTGTGGTTCTATCCTTGTCCCTGCCCCTTGGTTTTTAGAAGTAGCATCTATTTATAGAAAAAATCCTAAATATGATATGGGAATTCATTTAACTTTTACCTGTGAATATGATTTGTATCGCTGGCGTGCTTTAAGTACTGTAGATCCCAATTCAGGATTACTGGATTCAGAAAGGTCTCTCTGGCGTACTTCCGAGGAAGCAATTGCAAATGTGACGGTTGCAGCTGCAGAACTAGAAATGCGAGCGCAAATTCAAATGGCTTTAGATAATGGGATAGACATTACTCATATCGACACACATATGGGCACGGTTATTGATACAAAATTTCTTCCCGTCTATTTGAAAATGGCTCGAGAATTCAATATTCCTGCCTTTTTACCAAGGGTGAATAAACAGATGCTAATTGAAGTAGGATTAGGAGACTCTGCAGATATCATTATTAAGATGTTCTCCCAATTAGAAGCAAAAGGCGTGCCAATGTTAGATCACATTATTATAGATACGGGGGGGGAATATGCCGATAAAACGGAGTATTACTGTAATCTTTTCGCAGAAATAAGACCGGGGTTAACCCATTTCTTATTTCATCCCGCGAAAATGAGTCAAGAATTAGAAGGAATAACTCCGGACTCAGCAATTTGGCGAGATCAGGATTATAGGGCATTTAAAGATCCACGTCTAAAAGATAGTGTTAAGAAATATGATTTAAAGATAATTGGATACCGCAAAATCCGGGACTATCTTAGAAATCAATAGAGATATATTTAATCTAGAAGATATAGGCATAGCAATATTTTCCCTCATTTAATTGAATATGCAAATTTTAAAACCTTTTATGTTTTTACTTATTATTATTTCTATTACATTTTTAATTGATTATTATGAATGAAGACCACGTGCCAACTGGTAAAAAAATATCATGGGCCGTTGCTAATATTGGAAGTCTTGCAATAGGGCAAGCGAGTATTCTTCTGTTGTATGCATATTATTTTTTATATCTTGGAGTCCCTCTTACTCCTTTAGGTATAAGTTTAGTTCTAATGGTGTATGGTATATGGGATGCACTTAATGAACCCCTAATCGGCCATATTTCGGATTTTTCCAGAAGCCGATGGGGGCGTAGAAAACCATTTATTGCGATTGGATTAGTGCCATTATTGATATGTTCATATTTAATTTATACACCTCCAATCAACGATCCTATAATATGTACAGTGTATTTAATTGTCATTTTAATCTTATATGAGACTTCTGTAACTATGGTATTTACCCTATGGTTTGCATTATACCCCGAGTTAACTTTAGATCAAAACGAACGATTAGCCATCTCAAGATTTAAAGAGATTTTCGGGGTTTTAGGTTTGATTCTTGGACTCGCTATCGCCCCTTTAATTGCCGGATCCTTCAAAGATCCGATGATGGGATTTTCTTTGATGGGGCTAACATTGGGGATTATTGCTGTAGTATGTGTACTTCCTACCTTATTTTTCATTAAGGAACGGAAAGAATATCAAATAATTAAGGAAAATAAGTTGAGTTTTTTTAAGTCAATAAAAATCTCCTTAAAAAGCCGAAGCTTTGTGTGTTTTATTTTCGTTCAATTTCTTTTACAATTATCCTACAGCGTTGTGCTTTCAGGACTTCCATTATTCTTTGAAGGGGTGTTAGGAATGAGTTCCTCTGAATGGGCAATTCAAATGCTGCTTATTTTTTTAGTAGTTTTACCTGGGTTATATGTCTGGATCAAAATAGCAGAAAAAAAGGGAACGAGATACGCATTATTTATCTCCATGATGTGTTTTTGTTTAACCTTTCCATTAGTTTTTCTGGTATATACCCCTATTACCATGCTAATCGTCCTTCTAATTGCCGGTTTTGGATTAGGGGGACTAATGCTTTTTCCTACTGTCCTATTGAGTGATGTTATTGACGAAGATCATACAAAAACTAACGAACGAAGGGAAGGAATCTTTAATGGAGTTTCAGGGGTTATCGTAAAATCGTCAAATGCGATTAGTTGGTTAGTATTAGGTATTATACTTACAGTATTTCAAATAAATCGCGAAAATGTGAGCCCATCAACGCTTACTCCTCTGGGTGAATTAGGACTGCGAATTCTTATAGGGATCATTCCTATAGTTTTTATAGCATTGGGTATGCTTTTCTTATATCTTTATCCCTTATCCGGAGAAAGTTTAGAAGAAGTAAAGAACAAAGTAAGAGAACTTAATATCAATTTAACAAAAGGTTTGAAATAAAACTCTTTTTTTTAATTTTTATGAATAGTGATCGATTTTTAAATCCGCTAATTTTTGTTTGGAAGGGACACCCTCTTTATTCCAGCCTCTGAATTTGTAATACTCTTCTAACATTAAATCTATAGTTAGAAATTTGTCCTTTAATCTACCTTTTTCTAAAGAAAATTTGAGTCTTGGAGGGAGAATATCATCTTTTCTCGAAACTCCACATTTATTATTAAAGATTCTTTTTAAATTGAAGATTCTCTCCCCAATTTTCATTAGTTCTGCTAAGGATATTCGAATTTCCGTTAGATAATAGATTTCATCTAATATCAAATTGAATAAGTTTTCAACTATTTGAGATCCAGAAGAAATAGTTTGACGGCATATACCTAAAGCATTGTTAATTTCTGATAAATTCTGAGAGATGGCTACGTCTCTTGCAAATTCAGGATTATCTATTGTCCTTTCTCGAATAGATTTTTCTTTAGAAATTTTTAAAGCATCATTAAATCCTGTAAATCCGGAATACAAATCATTTGCAAAACCTCTTAAATGACAAGCTCCTCGATTCGAAGTGGCATACTGCAGTCCTAAGGGATAAATAGCGCGAGGATCATGCATTGGTGCTTCTAATCCTTTTATTGTGGTTAAGAATTCTCTGGAACCTTTTCCTATTTGTTCAGAAGCTCTTTTAGATCCTTTGCCCAAAATTTTGCCTATTCCTTCATTTTTACACATTAAATTTAAAAGTTTAATCGCCGCATCCGCATCACCCCAATCTAAAGGAAATCCCAATTCATCTTGAGTTAAAATACCTTTTTCATAACAGTCCATAGCAAAAGCGATGGTACAGCCTGCGGAAATAGTATCAACTCCCATGGTATTACAAATATGATTCAAATAAGCTATTGCTTCTACATCAGATATTAAACACATAGAGCCAAAAGCCGCAGTAGTTTCATATTCTGAACATGCCGCATTACTTATCTTATAAGGTCCTTCCTTTATTTCTATTTCTCGTCCACAACTGAAAGGACATAAATAGCAAGGTCTATTTCTTACATGTAATTTTTCCAATACAATGGAACCAGATATATCATTTACTCCCTTCCATTTATGTAAAGTCCAATTTTTATGAGGTACATCGGCCAATCTTTCAAAATAATCAATATTATTAGTTCCGAAATTCCTTAAAACATCCGCCATTGCCGAGTTTTTAAATAATAAGAAAATCGCTTTCGAAATTTCATTAAATTTTTTTTCATCATGATAATTAATCTTTTTACTACTCTTAACTGCTATTGCTTTTAGGTTTTTTGAGCCCATTATGGCTCCCATTCCTGTTCTACCCACTGCTCTAAAATGATCATTTATAATAGAAGCTAAAGGAACCATTTTTTCTCCAGAAGGCCCAATAGTTGTAATTTTGTATTGTTTTCCTAATTTAGAACGTAAATTTTGCATAGTTTTATCAGTTTTCAACCCCCATATATCAGACGCATCAATCAATTCATAGTGATCATCTTCGATTTTTAAATAAACGGGAGAATCCGCTTTGTCTTCGATGATAATTCCATTTATTGTCTTTCTTAATTCTGCTCCGAAAAAGCCACCAGATAACCCTTCTCCATAAATGTTAGTTAAAGGGGATCGCCCCGATACTGAATAAAAACCAGAACAAGGAAATGAAGTGCCGGTTAAAAGTCCCGTCATAAATATTAACGGATTATGCTCACTTAAAGGGTCATATTCAAATACTTTTGATTCCATTAGGTATTCAATGGCAAATCCAGGACCGCCTAAATATTTTTGAACCACATTTTTATCGATTCCTATTTCATGAAACGATCTTTTTCTTAAATCTACTTTTAAAATCTTTCCAAACTGTTGATTTCCCATTTTGATTTTAACCCTAATTTTTGTATCTTTTAATTGATAAAGTTAATCGGATCTCAAAATCCTTTTTTTCTTTTCTTCATGCATTAATCCCGTCTCTTGAGTTAATTGGTGATATCTCTCCTTTGTGATTGGAAAAAACAACATTGCAATTATCCCTATGATCGTAGCAATAGCAGGAAAAATATACATCAAACTCCGTAATCCAAAAATTGTTTGTTCAGTAGTTCCCCTTGGGTCGAAAATCGCCCATCCTACACTATTAAAAACTATACCTATCGTTATAAATATGAAAATTGTCGAAAACTTGGTAACCAAAGCATCTACACCATAATAACCGCCTTCTCGTCGAACTCCTGTTCTTGTTTCATCATCATCTATGATGACTGCGAGAGCCACTCTTCGAAAAAATAACATACCAGAGAGTGTAAATCCAGCAATAGTGTAAACAATTGCTCCAGAAATAAAATCACTTATTAGCATAAAGGGAAATGCGGTAAATAATAGGCTTATTAAAGCAATCATTAGTCCTTTTTTCACTCCAAATTTAACTGATATTTTGTGCCATAGAGGCATGCATAAGGTTGCCGAAATAAAAGTAAGACCTAATAACATCGAAAGAAGTCGTGAGTCCTTAATGTTTAATACAAAACTTCCATAAAGAGGTGTCATAGCTGTCAAGATACCGAAAGTATACCACATCCCAAAGTTCGCAATTATGTATGTAACAAACGCTTTATTCTTAAAGGAGTATTTTAATGATTTAATTAGTGGTGGAGCGCTTTCTGCATCCCTAGAAAATTCCGGTCTTTCTTTTAGACCGTATTTGACGAAAATGATTACGGATATTGCTACAATTATAGCTATAAATAATCCGGCATATGCATATTCCGAGAAATACTGGGGATCATCGAATTTTGGGACGAAAATACTAGGAGATATAAAAGCAACCATTAAAGCGAAAACTGTCGTAGCCTGTAGTATAACATTTGCCTTAGACCTTTCTTCAAGTGAAGAATACATTTCTGGATAAAGTGCCATTTGGTTAAGATTAAACATAGTGTAAAACGTATCATACAAAATAATGATAATCAGAAAGTAGAGAAAGATCGTAAGTTGAGAACTCCCTTTGGGAGGTGTCCATAACAATACCATAATTATGCAAGTTGGCACAATTCCTGCTATAATATAAGGTTTTCGTCGACCCCATTTTGAAGAAGTACGATCAGAAATATATCCTAACAATGGATCATTAATAGAATTCCAAACTGACCAAATGATGAAACCTAAAGTAATTAAATTAACGTTTAATCCCACAACGGCGTAATAAAAAGTAAATAGAAGAAAATTGAAGGTTTGCTGAATGGAATTATCTGCAAAGTTTGCCAAACTATACGCTACAGTTGTCCCCATTGTAATTTCATATTCGTATTCCCTATTGTTCTTTTCATTCATTTTTAATATTCTAACCCTTGTTTATCAAATTTCGATATGAACTTAATAAATTCGATAAATTTGTGTCTAATATTAATATTACTAAAATTGGTTAATAATAAGAAAGTATTATTTATTGGAGAATGAATTTAGTATGGATTTAGTATGCTAAATTTTATTGATTTTATTGTTAAATTCTTTTAAAATTTTTTTTTTGTCTTTACAATAAATAAGAGTTGTAATAATTTGGAATTGCTTAAATAATAGCTGTATTTTTAAAGGTCACTTTCGATACTCATGTTTAATATTTATTAATCGGCAATTCTTAAAAATGTGGAAGCAAAAATTAATCGATTTCGCAAGAAAATTTAACCATCCAGCCTGGGGATTTTCTCATTTCACTAGAGTATATGAGATGTCATTAGAATTAGCTAAAAAACAAGATATCAATGTCGACCAAGATGCAATATTCGCAGCTGCTTATTTACATGATATGGGTGCGTTTGAACCTTATCGACAAGAAAAAATTGATCATGCTGATTCTTCTGTTGAAGGGTGTGAAGACGTACTTAAATCAATTGGTTTTCCAGATGAAAAAATTCTTTCAGTTAAGGATATGATTAAAACTCATATGTATTATGCAGAACCTTCCAACAAAAAGGAATCTATAATTTTCCGGGATGCTGATATTTTGGATTTTCTGGGTATTATTGGAATCACTCGAATACTATCAATAATCGGAATAGATGATTGGACCCCTGACTCGAAATCGGCAATAAAATTGATTAAAAGCTTTCAGAAAAATTTACCTGAAAAATTATCTACTGATTTAGCAAAAGAAATTGGTAAAACAAGAAAAATTGAAATGATGGGTTTCTTAAATAAATTATCGGAAGAATCTAACAATTTTAATTTACTTTAAATTCTAGAGAGGGATTAAAATGAAAATAAATGAATATATAAACGTTTATAAGCCTAAAATTAACGAAGCAATAAAAATAATTTATGATAGGAAATTAAAAAGCGTAAAAAATCCATTCTTAAGAACTTATTATACTGAATTAAGAAAATATTTTTTGGCGGGGGGTAAGAGAATTCGTCCTTTACTCTGTATAGCAACATATAATTCTTTAATAGACACCCCAGATGAAGATATTGTTATCCCTAGTGTAGGTACTGAATTTCTCCATAATGCCTCTCTAATTCATGATGATATTATAGATAAGGATGATTTTAGAAGAGGGAAACCTGCATTCCATTATAGATTTAAAAAGCTCCATTCAAATTATGATCTAAAAAAAATGCTTGCAGAAGATTTTGGAACTAATATCGGTATAATAGGAGGAGATTCAGCATTTTTTATGGGTTTAGAAGCATTTTTAATCAATAATTTTGACCATAATCTAAATTTTAAAGCGATTCAATATTATGAACAGGCGTTTATTGAGATTAGTGATGGAGTATTGATTGAGATAGATATGGTAAATCAAAAAAAACTTCAGATTCAAGATTATATTAATATGATATCTCTTAAAACAGGTGCCTTAATTGAAAAATCAATCTTGATTGGAGCTAATTATGCTAAAGCGGAAGAAAAATATAAAAAATTGTTATCTACTTATGGATTGAATTTGGGGATTATATTTCAAATAATAGATGATATTTTAGGGACATTTGGAGATGAAAAAGTTACAGGTAAGCCTACGGACGGTGATATTCGAGAAGGAAAAAAAACTTGCTTATTGATTGAAGCAAATAATAAACTGGATGATCATAATAGGAAGCTTCTTGAACAATTAATTGGAAAACCTGAAATGTCTGATGATGATGTTTTAAAAGTTAAAGAATTATTTGAAAAAGCAGGAGTAATTGAATCATCTAAAGAATTGGCAAATTCTTATTTTCTTGAGGCGAAATCTGTGTTAGATGATTTAGGCTCAATTATAAATGAATCTGAAGCGGAGTTTTTTGAAAGTCTATTAAAATTTGTTGCAGAAAGAAAATTTTGATTCTCTTATTTTTTATTTATTTTCCCTAATAAAGCAATAAATATATTCCAAAATTTATCTACGCTCTGGATATCTAACCTCTCATCAGGAGAATGAAGAAAATCCAGAGTAGGACCAATCGTTATCATGTCTAGATCGGGATGGTGCATTTTGAAAACACCCGGTTCTAATCCTCCATGAACGGCGGTAATAATAAAATTGTCATCGAGAAGATCTTCATATACTTCTTTAACATATTTTAATAATAAGGAGTCAAAATTTGGATTCCATTCACCAAACCCGCCCACTTTTTTAAACTTTATCTTTAGATTTGTGAGATTAAACAATTCATTAATTTGATCTGAAATCTCATTATATCGCCTAGAATTAAAGCTTCTTTGTAAAGTCTCGATTTTAATACGATTTTTTCGTGTGATAATTGAAGCTAAATTTGTAGAGGTATGTACCAAATTATCGAATTCTGGATGCATTGAAATGGGCCCATGTGGAAATAAAAGTAAAACACCTAAAAATTTATCTTGAAAATCCTTAGAAAAGACGGCATCTTCAGTTATAATTTCTGTTTCTAATATTGAGATTATTATATCATCTTCAATTTTCGAATAATCCTCTTTTATTTCTAACATTATATTATCTAAGAAATCTCTGATTTTTGAAATATGATTTTTTTTTATATAAATAACCGCATTAGCCTCTCTTGGTATAGCATTGCGATTTGTGCCACCTCCATCAATAGATTTGATATAAATTGATAAATTTTTATTAATTTTCCATAATACTTTAGCAATAAGTTTTATGGCATTCGCTCGACCTCTATGAATATCACCTCCAGAATGCCCTCCAAGCAAACCTGTTAGATTTATTTTTAGAGAGATTAAACCCTCTTCAATCGGTTTAATTTCTATTAGATCGACTTTAACTTCTAAAGATGTGATTAAAGCACCTACACAGCCAATTGTAATGAAATTTTCTCTGAAAGAATCAAGATTTATTAACAAATTGCTTCTTAAAAGTTCTTTATCTATTTGCATAGCGCCAAACATCCCAGTTTCTTCTCCAACGGTAAATAATAAGTCTATTTCTAGGCTTTCAAAATTCAATTCGCCATCGTGAATTTTTTTCATTAAGGCTAAAGAATAAGCCATACCCGTCGCATTATCAGCACCTAAAGTAGTACCTTCAGCAGTAAGCCATTTTTTACCATCAATTGTAATGATTTTTAATTTTAGTGGATCTTTGGTGAAATCATGCTCAACATCTTTATTCTTCTCGCAGACCATATCCATATGGCTTTGAATAATTATAATAGATTTTTTCTCTTTCTTCGGGGGTATTATTACTAGGATATTTCCGGCTTTATCAATTTTTGTCTCAAAATTAAACTTCTCTGCCTCCTCTCTTATAAATTCCCTAACTTCACCTTCATTACCACTACAATGCGGGATTTTAGAAATTTGTTCAAAATATTCCCAAAATTCTGAAGGAGATCCCAAATTAAGTAGATTTTCTGTCATATCTCTTATTTACCTTGAAAGTTAAAAAATATCGAGTTTATATTAATAGAAAAAGTGTATTACTTTAAAAGATTATATTTGGATTTTATTTAATAAATATGAATTAGAATTTATTCTTTTTAGAATTAATTTATACCAATTTCATAATAAAGTCCGAGAGAATGTTGCATTATAAATTGGACTCCTTCTTATTAATATAGATTGACTTATTCATAATAATTAGTATAGATTTCATTTCTAAACAAAACTTTAGGAGAACGAAATCAAATTGGGAGAAGCTGATAGTAAATTAGGAGAATTAAACGATGTAAAACCAGATAGACGCTATGATATTGACACATTACGAGCGTTTGCTGTTATCTTGCTAATTTATTTTCACACTGCAATGATATTTAATATTTGGTCCGTTTTTCACCTTAAAAATAATGAACTAAGCTTAGAGGCGGCAATATTCGTTTCTTTTCTTAATATATGGCATATGCCCCTATTTTTCTTTCTGGCTGGCATAAGCACCTATTATGCTCTTGATTTTCGAAAGAAAAATGAATATATTAAAGAAAGAATTAAAAGATTATTAATACCGCTCTTTTTTGGCATATTCATTGTGGTTCCTCCTCAAGTATATTATGAGAGATTAGCATGGTGGAGCGAAACTAGACATAGTCCTATAAATTTTAATGGTTCATATATTGAATTTTATCCTCAATTTTTTGTAGGGATTTATCCTAATGGTAATTTTAGTTGGCATCATCTATGGTTTTTATGGTATTTATTCTTTATATCATTAGTATTATTACCTTTATTTTTGAGGTTAAAAACCGAAACTGGAAAGCAACAGATCTCAAATATAGCCAATTATATGGAGAAAGGTCGGAGGATTTTCATTTTCTCTATTCCATTAATAATAGTGAATATAAGTCTTCGATGGATATTTCCAGAATCTCATAATTTTATATTTGATTGGGCCGCAATTCTTCATTTTTTTTTCATTTTTTTACTTGGATTTGTAATTATAGCTGACTCTCGTTTTGAGGATTCAATAGCCCGAAATAAAGGTTTAGCTTTGGCTTTAGCATTGGTGATATCGATTTTCACATTAACATTTGACACATTTACTTATATCAATTTCAATTCAAGTCCTGCCTCAAAAGTTTTTCTGTTTAACAACTTAGCTATTTTAATAGTGATCTATATAATAGGGCAGGGAATTTGGTCTATTTGTGTATGGTGCTGGTTAATTGCTTTTCTAGGATATGGGCGGAAATATTTAAATAAACAGAACTCGTTTATTAAACATTTTAGCGAAATAGCTCTGCCCTATTATATCTTACATCAAACGGTCATAATAATTATCGGTTTTTATGTAATCCAATGGGAGACAAGTATTTTAGTGAAATATTTAGTTATCACTACTTCCGCTTTAGTTATAACTCTCTTAGGTTGTGAATTAATAAAAACTAATAATTTTACACGATTTATGTTCGGAATGAAAGTTAATAACAGAAAGATATAAATTCTATTCGTTTATCTAAAATCAGGAATTGCCATTCGCATTGGTAAACCTTCTGAATCATACTCAAAATTTTCGGGAAGAAATCGCAGATTTGACCGACCTTTAGACCCAGATATCGCTAATACCCAAGCGTCTAAAACATCATCTATAGAGAGTTTTTCTTTTGAAAATTGAACTATTACTTCATTTAGAAGCTGATGAGAGTTCTCACAGAAAGATTCTATTATTGTTAATCTCTCTTTTATTCCATTCTCTGATTTTTTATAATGCCTCATTGGAGTTCCATTAGAAAGTGCAGCAAAACATAATTCCGGATGAGATTCTATGAAAATATTAGATGTTTTTGCATCATTTCGTAATAAATTATCGACCTCTCGAATTTTTCCAGTAATATTCCAAGTTTGTTTGGACAATCCTTTTCCCGTGAATTTCCTGTTAATTTGATTGGCTTCAATATATGTATTTGCGTATAAAGACGCACGGCAAGGTGTTGGAAAAATGCTAGATGATCGCATTCTTGTGAGAAATTTACGAGCTGCTTTATCACATAAGCGTGGTTTGCTCCCTTTATCTCTTAATCCAATAGGTATATCAATCAAAATCAATTTCGTATAAGAATATTTGTTCCAGAATTCCTGTATTGTAGGAAATATCTCAAATTTCCATTTTATTGGATCTTGTCTATATGCGCTTATCCATCCAGTTTGGCAACCGTCAATACCTATACACTTAATCGATTTTTCCATAAAGAAATTTCGCTATTATTCGTAGTTTCTTCTACTTATAAACCTTACTTTGACATTAAAATGCAGAAATTAAATCTATTCTAAACTATGCAAAAATTAATTGAAACTCATATAATAAAATTTTTAAAAAACCTCTACACTGATAAAGAAGCCATTTTCTTTCATCATTTACAAATTAATATCGGAAAAAATAAAAATAATGAAGCAAATACCAAATTATTGAATCTATAGCAGATTAAAAAAAATGTCAGATAAGGAAGAACGTGAGATTGGGAGGATCCAAGAGCTTGAAAGTACTAATTTAGCAAGGGAAGAAATAAGAGATTTAGTTATAGAGACCAAAAAAGAAGTAGAAAGGGATAATGAGATATTAGCTGAACGTATAAATCGAGGTTTTAAAAAGTATAATATCAAATCATTTGATATAGTTGGGGCAATTGGGGCAGGTAAAACCGCACTTTTAGAAAAAATTAGCGAACAAATCTCATCTAAATATAGAACTTTAGTAATATGTGGGGATATTACTACTAGAGTTGATGCCGATCGAATAGAAGCGCATAATGTCGAAACGGTTCAAATCAATACTGGCCGTGAATGTGCTTTAAATGCTTATCATATTAACCAGATTATAAAAAATAAAGATTTATCCGAATATGATGTTATTTTTGTAGAAAATGTGGGAAATTTAATATGCCCTTCCGAATTTACTCTTGGTACAGACAAAAGAATAACAGTAGTTTCAATTACAGAAGGAGAATGGGTGGTAGAAAAACATCCCATGCTTTTCAAAATGTCAGACATCGCTATAATTAATAAAATTGATCTACTAGAACGTTTAGGAACTAATCTCAATAAGATGATAAGCGATGCTAAAAAATTTAATCCCAAAATAGAAGTTCTTACCACAAGCGCTAAAACTGGCGAGAATATCGATAAATTAATAAAAATATTGGGTTTATAAAAATGAAAGAACTAATAGAGAAAATAGAAAATTCTATAAAAGATATGGATAGTATTGATACGACAAATATTCGTAATATTTTTAAAGATATCCTAAAAGAGATAAAGAATCATCATAAAATAGAAAATTATATAGGAGATTTTCCTACATTTATTGAGCCTGTGCATCTTGGAAATAATGTTAGTTTAGGTGATGATGTGCTTTTAGGACCTAATGTCTATATCGGAAATAATTGCGAACTTGGAGATTATATAGAACTTTCGAATACTATCATATTAGATAATGTGAAACTCGGCAATAATTTTACATTAGAAAATTGTATAGTTGTAAAGGATAGTAATCTAGATTTTGATACTTTAAAGGAAAAAAATTGTATCTTAAAAGCTATTACAGATAAAAAAGAAAACATTAAAAAAATCAATTTCTAATTTTGGTTTATTTAACCAGAATAAATTATCAATCAAAATAGCAGAATTAGATCGTTCAAAACAAGTTTATTTTATTCTAGGATTAATTGTTATTATATTTCAAGTAATTTTAACAATAATTTTGTTAGATCCCATTCAAATAATTAATAATTGGGTATTAACGATAATTTATCTTTTCTTGGGATATATCGCACTTATCTATTTTGAAAAAATTGCGGGATTTCCTGGAATGCTAGATAAAGAAATAAACATGAATAAACGTGTTTTAATTCCTTTTTTCTTTGGATTGATTTTTGGAATCAGCGCAATTTTATTTGATTTATTCAATCCTATCAAAGTCCCTCAACTTCCGTTTCCAATTTCAATTCCATATTGGATTTTTCTTGGCATTACTGATGAGATATTTTGGCGTTTATTTTTATTGACATTTCTAATATGGCTAATTTCCTACAAGTTATTAAATGATAATAGACAGGAGCAGGTATTTTGGGGGGTTGCTATATTTGAAAGTATAATTTATATCATAATACAATTAATTTTATTTAGCTCTTTTGTTGGAATTATAACCTTTTTAGTTTTATTACAAATCATAATTATTTCTGGAGGATATATTATAATAGCTTGCTATTGCTATAGAAAGGGTGGATTTCTCGCAGTATTAGTTCTTCGTTTAACCCAATATACAGTTTATCACATAATATATGGAAGTCTGACCTTCATACTATAGATTACTAATAATATGATCCAGAATAAGAAGTATTTTTATTATTTCAAAGTTTTTAAATTTGTTTTTGGAATACCCAATGTAGTTCTTTAGGTAAATTATGATAATCCATTTTTGAAATGATATCGGAGAAATCATTACTATTATAAGTATTCCAAAACAAAATTTTCTTGTTTTTTAACTTATTCTTTTTAGTTCTCACATAATCAATTAGGCCAGCAAATGTCTTTCCCGTATAAGTAGGCTCAAGAGTAATAGACTCCGTTTCTTTTAAGAGTTTAATAGCCTCAAGACCCTCTCGAGTAGGCTTTCCATAAGCCTCTCCATAATAATTTCCATCTACAATGAGATGCTTAAAAGAAAGGCTGGGGATGGAAGGATCATATTTAGCTAGAAGTGCTCTGGACTCTGAAGCTAAATATTTAGTATTTTCAAAGTTACCAAAGTTTGGAGCAGTAACTCGAATAGCATAAATGATTGTTTTTAATTTCGCAATTTTTATACCTAAGGTTAATCCCGCTGTTGTTCCCATTGATCCATTTGCTACAAATAAATAATCGGGTTCAGGCATTTCTCCATTATTAATTTGATCCTTCATTTCAAGAGCAGCATTGACAAAGCCTAGTGTTCCAAGAGGAGTACTCCCGCCTGGTCCAATATAATAGATATTTTTATCTTTTTTTAGCTTCCAGCGAACTTTAAATCTCATTCCTCTTTGCGTATGGGTATAGATTAGATGGTTCTTAAAATGTAATTCGAGCAAGAGATTATTTCTAACATAAAGAGTTATCGGTTGATAAACTAATATGGCATAAGATTCTAAATTTAAGTTATTACAAAATGCTGCTGTTGCAACACAGTGATTAGATCCTATCCCTCCGACAGTTAAAACTTTATTAAATCCATTTTTGATAGCATCCGCGAGAATAAATTCAAGTTTTCTAGGTTTATTACCCCCATATATATCTGAGATAAGATCATCCTGTTTTATCCATAATGAATTTATACCTAAATAATCCTGAAGATTCATTAATCGTTTTACTGGAGATTTTAATAGATTTAGACTTATCCAAGGAATATCCGCCTCGAGATCAGGATAATACTCGAATAGAATTGGATTCCTTCTTGTTTTAGACATTTTAAATTTACCTAATATTATGTAGTGGTTGAATTATATAAGGTAGTACCAATAATTCCTGCAATAACCATACAGATCAAACAAATTATTGTCCCAATCAAAAGTATTGTAAGGGTTTGAACTTTAGTATGCTCAAGGACCATATCCGGTATCGGGGCAAGGGCAGTATATAGGATTGAATAAAAACCAGCACCTGCACCAACAAAAAGAAATATCAAAATTATGTTAAAGAAATGTCCAGGAAGTATTATCTCCATAATTATTCCGCATATTAATCCAAGCAGAAATATTTCACCAGAATTCATTGGTTTGATACGATTTGTAATTAGAATTCCAATACCGATCATTAAAAAGACCGGAATGGAGAGGGCAAGATCGTGCCACAGACTAACTGCAGCACCTTGTAACCCGCCCCCACTATAATACACAATTGTTTCCTCTATTATTGCTAGAATAAAGATGGTTGGCAAATATAAATATTTAATTTTACCCTGAAATTGCTCATTTTGACGTACAAATTTAAATAAAAAAGATGTTATTAGTAAAAGGAAAACCAGATTACTAGCAGCAAGGGTATTCAAAATATTCATAAAACCTAAAAGAAAGAAAATGATAACATCAATAATATACCATATGATAATAATAAATACAGTTTTTTGTATCCAATCTGGATTATCCTCATCAAAAAAGAATCTTTCTTTAAAAGTCATATTCAAAAGAATTAAAGCTTTAATTTTTAGTAATTTTGAATCTTTCGGAATTAATAGAATTAACTTTTTTTGAAAAAATCTGAAGATCAATTAGTATAATTTAATCTATATTATTCCGCCTTATCCTTGATAGTTTCTAATTTTTGCCATTCTGATTCGAGTTTTTTAAACTCATTTGATAAATTTTCTCGTTCTTTCGTTAATATTTCTTTCTCTTGTTTAAGTTTAGCCTTTTCTTCTTCAATTCTATCCCATTCTTTTTTCAAAGCATCTATATCATCTTTTAACTTATTGTTTTCTTGTGATAATTTTTCCTTTTCTTTAACTAGACTTTCCCTTTCGGTATTCAATATTTCTTGATCGCCTTTTAATTTATCCCATTCCTCAGAAAATCTTTTCTTTTCATCTTCGAAATCTTTTATTTTCTCTTCAAGAGTCTTATATTTTTTCATTTCTTTAGTTACAGGTCCTAATTTGATTTCAAGCATGTTTAACATAGTATTGAAAGTTTGCATTTTCATAAAATCAGATTCTTTAGCTTCCTCGTACTTTTCATAAATATCATCAAATAAATTCGGTTTTTTATGTAGATCTGGATGATTTAAATAATTAATAAATTCAATTATGGATTTTTGAGTATTTTCAGGAAGACTCGTTCCATATGGAGATTGCATCAAAATCTCAATTTTGCTTCTTAATTCTTTTATTGCTTGAACATAATTCAAAAATTTAGGTTTTATATCAATTTCTTTCTCCTCTTCAGCATAATCAAATTTTCCTAATGTAATAGTTAATTGGTCAAGCTTCCGAATTATCCCTTCCATTTTAGTAAATCCGCTCGCTTTCGCAATATAATAGAATTCAATTATTTCTTCAAGTAATTTTGAATTTTCTTGCAACTTTGGATGTTCTAAATACCATAAAAGGGATTCAAGTTGCTTTTCTGTTGTTGTTTGTAAACCAATCCATTCCTTTCCTTTTTTATCATTTATTTGTTTTTTAATTTCTGGTATTCTTTCCATAAAATCTCCATAGTGGAATTATTTAAATGTATTTTCTTTTACAAAAACCTCAATCAATAGAATTAATTTTTAGGGAGTGATTTCATTTAAAAATTAATATGTGATTATAATTTAGATTTGAAATAGCTTAAATTGTTTGAAGGTTTTTATAATCTAATAAAATTTTACTTGAAATTGATTATTTTGGCAAATTCACCAAATAGTTATGATATTATAATTGTTGGAGCGGGTCCTGGGGGTTCTTTTGCTGCTAAAGCTAGCGCAGAAAATGGATATAACACACTATTACTCGAAAAAGAACACTTAGGAGATAAGGGTAGATATAAGGCTTGTGGAGGAGCGATTGCATGGGAGTTAGTTGAAGAAATTGATTATCCTGAAGACAAAATTGCAAGAGTAATAGAATCTTTGGAGTTGCATCATGTAGATGGTGAAAATTATTCTAAAAAAGGAAAAGGAGCCGTTGTGTGGCGTAGCGTTTTTGATAAATTTTTAACGGATAATGCAATTGAAAAGGGAGCCAAACTAAAAGAGAAAGAAAGGTTAATTGATATAATTAAATCTGGCGATCTTTATCAAATTAGTACTGACAAAGCGAGTTATAATGCTAAATATATTATCGCTGCCGACGGAGTGACTTCTCCAACATTAAAACTACTAAAATGGCCATTTTTCAAAAAGGAAAATCTTATCTTAACAATTACCAAGGAAATGAAAACTTCAAAATCCTACATAAACAATATATTAGGTTCTGATGCAGTGCATTTATTCTTTGGTATTAAAAATTTAATAGCAGTTGGATATGCGTGGTTATTTCCTAAAACTGAAACCATAACCGTAGGATGGGGAAATCAAATAAATTTAATAAAAAATTCTAGAGAAGAGTTCCGAAAATTCGAGAATCTCCCTTATGTAAAAAATGCCCTTGAAGATTCAAATTTGGAAATTTTTAAACCTCACTTAATTCCTGTTGGAATAAGACCAAAACTTTATGATGATAATGTATTTGCCGTTGGCGACGCCGGTGGAATCGTTGATCCTATTAGTGGAAAAGGTATCCCATATGCAATGATGTCGGGGCAATTAGCTATTGAAGCTATTAAAACATGTGAGAAAAAAGATAGATTAGATAAAATCGGTGTAACTTATGAACGTAATTTAGATCGTAAATTTTTAAAAGTCCTAAAAGCAAAACGAATTGCTCGAGATAAAATATTTGAAAATGATGAATCTCTAAAGAAATTCTTATCTCTATGGGAAACATATAGATCCTCACAAATAATAACAAGAGGGCTAATTTAATCTACTTCTTCCAGTATTTATTGAATGATAGAGTAACTTGCTTAGCAAGGAAAATTATTTAAACTTAATTAAGCAGCTTCTCCAAGTTATAATTTTTATATAAGAAAATGAAAAACTCTAAAAAGAATCATAAAATATAATAAGTCAAATACTAAATTTTCAATCCAAAATAATTAAGGTGAACTAATCTGGTGTTAATTGCTATAACTGGAGCAACAGGTATTCATATTGCTATAAAATTACTAGAAATATTGAAGGAAATGGGACTTGAAAGAGAATTAATCATATCAAAAAGTGCTGAAGAGGTAATTAAACTTGAAACAAATTATGATCTATCTCAAATTCGGAATTTAGCTTCTAAAAATTATGATTTTAATGATTTAACCGCAGCCCCAGCGAGTGGTTCCTATAAAATTGAAAATGGGATGATAATAGTACCTTGTACTATGAAAACATTATCAGCTATCGCAAATGGATATGCTGACAATTTGATTACAAGAGCCGCAGATGTGATGATAAAAGAACAAAGAAAACTCGTATTAGTTGTTAGAGAAAGTCCTTTAAGTGCTATTCATTTAGAAAATATGCTTAAGTTGGCAAGATTGGGTGTTGTGATAGCACCACCAGTTCCATCTTACTATATTGAACCAAAGAGCGTCAATGATTTAATTATTTATACCGTTGGAAGAATATTAGACCAGATAAACATTCATATTGAAATGAATAGATGGGGATCAAATTAATTTAATTTGATATCCACTGAGCAAGTTTTCCAGTAATTATTCTTTTTTCTATATTTTCTTTTAGTTCATTTACATTCCTTAGATTTAATAACCAAAGACAAGATTTTAGCTCTTTTTTGAGAGTTTTTATTTCTTTTACTGTATTAGAAATAGTTCCTTGTTGTTGATCCTCTAATGAAGTTTTCAGAAATTTAAAAGCAAAACCTCCTATATCAGCACCTAAAACAATGCTTTTTGCTATGTCTACACCTGTTCTTAATCCTCCAGTAGCAATTATCAATTTCTTAGACATTTTTCTCACATTTAATATACCTACTGGAGTAGGTATCCCCCATTCTCTAAAAACATCTGCTAGTTTTCGAGTATATTTATTAACTTTATCCTTAACTCTATAAGATTCTATTGCTGCAAAACTAGTTCCCCCTGCACCTCCTACATCAAATCCATCAAATCCAATTTTATCTAATGCCTCAGCAAGATTTTTATCAAAACCCGAACCTACTTCTTTTGCGATTATAGGAATATCTGTTAACTCACGGATTTTACTAAAATTTTCCATAAATAGTTTATAAGAAATATCTCCCTTATCTTGAACTAACTCATGTAATGCATTAAAATGAATAGCCATAACATCCGCATTAATCATTTCTATACATCTCATGAAATCGTTTGGATTAAAACTTGGACTCCCTATTTGACCGATACCTATATTACCAATAATCGGGATATTCGGAGCTACTTTTCGCACAATCTGAAAAGAATCTTGGTTTTCAGGATTAATTAATCCCGCACGTTGGCTTCCAACACTCATGATAATATTTTCGTTTTCAGCAGATCTTGCAAGAATTTCATTTAAATCTTTTGATAAGGGATGTCCACCTGTTATTGCCGAGATACATATGGGAGCAGAAATAGTTTTATTGAAAATCTTTGTGGTTAAATCAATTTCGTTAAGATCGATATCAGGTAAAGGATGATGAATTAATTCAATATATTTAAAATAATTTTTCGAATGTTGAACATTGTATTTAATAGGAATTTGAATATGTTCTAACTTTCTCTTGCTTATAATTTGATTCTCATCTTCTTGTAAGGGTTTAATTTCAGTACATCTTATTTTATGACCTTTTAAAGCTTTTAAAATATTTTCATTTTTCAATCCGTTTACTATTTGCACAGGAATGTTATAATTGCCAATTTGTTTTATTATGTTAATTTTTCCTCGAATACCTCCAGTTACATCAATTTTTTCACCCAAATTCGCTAGATCTAATTTTTCTAAATCACTAAAATAACATTTTGTAGTCAATATGCTCTTTGTTTTATTTTTCATATCCGTAATGAATAACCCATCCGTTTCAATTGTAAATATAACTTTTGAAACATTGTATTTATTCAAATTTGCACATAACTCTAAAATAATTTTATCTCCTGAAATTATTGAGAAAGAACCTTGTTTATCAAGAATAATATCTCCATATAAAATAGGGAGAATATTAAGATCTAAAGCAGCTTCAATAATATCAATCGAATAAGTTGAAATCTTATTTATATTTTTAACAAATATACTTGAAGTTTGAAGTGATAAAGTAGGATATTTTTGCTCTAAAAATAGATTTACAATATAGGAATTTAATTTATTCATTGATTGGTGAGTTTCAGCAAGCCCGAGAATTTGATCTGGGATTTTTGGATTTAATCCCGCAGAAATATTAAATTTTTTAGCAACAGGATGACCAAATGATCCTCCTCCATGAATTAATATAATTTTTACTTTAGCATCAATTATTTGTTTAATAGCATTTTTTATAATTCCTTCTCTAATAGAAAATGGCTTATTTTTATCAGTTAATAAACTTCCGCCTAACTTTAATAGAATTATTTTATTAGAACTATTCAATTTTGATTCACATTTATCCTATCATTGTTTTCCAGACATCATATCCTTCTTTTTTAATCGAGGCTGCTACTTTATCTTGAATTTTTTCATTTTTTGTTAGAGCGATCACCAATCCCCCTCGTCCAGTACCAGTTACTTTAGCTCCAATAGCTCCATTACTTAGGGCTAAATTTACTAAAAGATCATTTATTTCTCCGGAAACTGTAATATCTTGAAGTAATTTGTGGTTTTGATTCATTAAATTGCCAATAATATTGATATCTCCGTCTAATAATCCTTTTTTAGCTTTCTCCACAATTAGTTCATAATTCTTAAAAATCTTCCTAAATTTATCAGGATTTTCCTCCTTCAAGCGTCGAACTTCACCAACAACCTCTGTTGTAGAAGCGGTTATTCCTGAGTTTGCTATTATTAATGGCATTTTTATTGGTGATTGCAAGAGATCCATTGTATTTTTCCCTCCACTTAGATTTTTAACAAACCAAATCAATCCTCCATATGTTGAGGCAGTGTTATCAATTCCAGAGGGTGTTCCATGATAAGCTTTTTCGCCTTCATAAGCTGCTTCGTTAATCTTTTCATCATTCAAATTTAAATTAAACGTATTATTTAAGGCACGGGCTAGCGAGGTACATTGAGCTGCTGAAGCACCAACTCCACTTGCAGCGACTAGATCACCTTGAAAGACTATTTGAAGTTTATTGGTTGTAGTATCTATTTGCAAATATTCTATAACATTTTTAATAGACTGTTGAGCTTCATTAAATTTCATTTTTTTATAACCGGGGGTTTCAAGTCGTTGATCGTCAACAACCCATCCATTTCCTTTAACAACATTTATCTGAGCAGTTGTATATGATCCTAACGCAGAAGCAATTGCTGGTAATCCATACACAACAAAATGTTCCCCAAACAAGATTGTCTTACCATATCCTATACCAGATCCCAAAATTCTTACCTCACTTTATTTAACTTCAACAATACCTCGTGTACCATCCACAATAACTTTTTGGCCCGTCTGAATATTATTAATCTTTATTTTATCGACACAAGGAATTTCACTGATAATACATCCTACTGCGATAATCGTGTCGATTTGTTCATTAACTATCGCTGCTGGAGCAGTATTATTTTTGCTCATTCTATACATCGTATAAGATCCCACAGTTGATCCTTTTCCGGTTGGAAAAACTAAAACTTTTCCAGTTATTGATACTCCCTCTAATTCATGTCCAGCTTCAACAATTTCGCCATTTTCTGGATCTACACCACCATAAAAAGAGATTGCATCCTTGGTCACAATTGCTTCTGCTTCAGCTACTCCTTTGTAGATTTTTCTTCCTTCTAACTTCATTTTATAGCCTCCTCAATACATTTTTCAATAGTTCCGATTTTTACTTTAAATTTATTCTTTGCTCTGCCATAATAACACGCTTTTGCAGAATCCACCATAATGCCTTTAAAGCGAGCCTTTATTGGTGCTACAACACAACAAGTATCGGCAGCAAATTTTGCCCCAGAATCTTCTATAATTTTCGAGTAACCTGCTTCATCTGCGATTTTTTTTGTTGGCCGAGCAGTAGTAATCCAAAATTCTTTTTTGACTTTCTTATCTTTCAATAAATCTGCGATTAATGCAATTTCATGAATCGAAGCGTGAGGGCAGCCAATACTTACAAAATCTATTTCTATATTATCATCAATTAACTCTGCACGAGTTTTATCTAAATCTATTTGATTAATTTTGATGATATTATTACTTGGTTTAGGGTATTTATTATATTCAGGAGTTATTCCTTTCATATGAAATAATGCTGTTCCCCCATAGGTTGCAATAGAAGCACAAAATGACTTGAGTTCTTCTATAGATGCAGAAGAAATTCCTATAATATAGGGTATCTTTTTTCCTAGTTGAACCAATTTATCTCCAATAATTTTTCCTAATACCCCAAATTCGTCTGTACCTTTAATTGATGCATTTATTTCGAATGATATTTGACCATGACGATTTTCATCTAAATGATATCCATAATTAGGTGTTTTTCCAGTTAAAGCGGCAGCTAATGCACTAGGTCCACCTTCACGGTTAGTTCTAGCACCAATTACAGAATTTGTAAAACATACAGCACTACTTTCTGCCCAAGCAATGTGTTGTCCATAATGAGGCAGATTTCCAATTAAATAAGGAGTACAAGAACATGTAGTAATTATTCCCATTCTAGCGAAAGCATCTAGTGCACGATTTTGATTGATTGCGAATTCTTCAGTCATTCCTAAAGCTTGCCAATTTTCACGATCCATTCCTGCTGGATTTAAGGTCGTTAAAACTCTAACTTTTCCATCCTCTGCCATTTCACTTAAGAATTCCAAGCCCGCTTCACCGAGATTGTCATAAGAGACTCCTGCAATCTGAGCACTAGAGACATCTACCATGTATTCTGCATCAAAAATCTCCCCCAAAGTAGTTAAGATTTCCATTGATTTCCGAACGGCTTTTCCATACTTCCCTTCAAGCATATCTTTTTCTTCTTGGTCTAATTTCATATAAATTAACTCCCATTTTCTATAAATATTTATTAATATCAACCTTTGGAAATTCTGCTTTATCAAAACTCTTTCCTTTAGCTACAAGTGGTTTTGTTAAATCAAAACCAATCTTCGTGGTCATTTTTGTTCCTGGCTCTGCACTGGGATCTAAACTGCTTCCAGGTTCTTTATCTTTCATAATCATATTAATATCACCTTGAAAGCGAGTTGCCATTGCCCATTCTACTGATAAAGGATCATATATGTCAATATCTTTATCTACAATAAACACGTGTTTACAGCTTGTATGTCCAGCAAATGCCCCTAAAATAGCTTTCTCACCATCTTCATCTGATTTTTTATCGATCTGTACTATTGCATGTAACCATGAGCATCCTCCTGGATTTATATTGACATCTAGGCATTTAACTCCGACTTCATTCACTTTATTGAAAATAGTAGGCTCACGTGGCATTCCCATTAATATTTTATGTTCAAGTGCCCCTGGCAATAAAGCTTGCCAAATGGCTTCCTTTCTATGAGTAATCATTTTGACTTCAAAAACAGGTTCTTCCCTGACCACATCATATGTTTCAGTTAAATCGACAAAGGGTCCTTCGGAATGTGTTTCTTCCATATAGACTCGCCCTTCTAACACAAATTCGGCCTCTGCAGGGATTAAAAGATCTACTGAGTGTGCTTTAACGATCTTAATAGGCTCTAATGCATTTGCAATCTCTAATTCATCAACTCCAATATCAACAGAAGTTGCTCCGGCAATTAGAATGTTCGGAGTATTACCAATACAAAATGCTACCTCTAATTCACCGTTTTTTTCTAAGAATTTATGAAAATGCCGTCCTCTTACAATTCGCGTAGCAAATTTGTCTTTAGAAAATTGCATTGCTCGATGGAAATCCATATTCTGTCCATAATCAGGATCTCTCGTAATAACGATAGCAGAACTAATATAATTTCCCCCATCTTTATCACAATGTAATAATATGGGAAGCTTATCTAAATCAACACTAGGTTCAATGATTTCTTGACAAGGAGCGTTAGTGACAATTTCTGGTTTAGAACGTTCTGTTATTGCTTTTGAGAGCATTGGTATGAGATCTGCTGGAGTAACCCCGAAATATGATGCAATTACATTCTTTGTACAAAACATATTTCCTATAACACGAAATTCAGATTCTTTAACATTATTGAAAATTACTTGGATTGGTTCAATTTCTTTTAAAATTCCAGAGATCTCTAATTTCTTCGAAACTTCAATGTCGACCGTACGAAGAAGCCCTTTTTCATTAATTTGATTTATATATTCTCTAAATCCCATAAATTTTATTCATCTCTAATTTTTATTTTAATTAATACAAATATGTACAATACAAGTATTTCTTAGATTAATTACAGAAACACATTTTATAAAACTAAAGGTTTTCATCTCCCTTCATCTCTCTCAACAATTCTTTCGCATAGTCTACTCTTATCTTTTTATCCTCTACTAATTTTTTTGCAACTCTTTCTATTAACTCTTCAGGTACTCCCGCTAGTTTTGCTATATTTCTCGAATGAAGAGTCATATGTCCCTTTTGAATTCCCTCTGAAGCTAAGGCTCTTAATGCACCTACATTTTGAGCCAAACCAAGTGCAGCAGCTACTTGCGAAAGTTCATTAGCGCTATTCACATTTGAAATCTTCAATGCTAATCGGGCCATCGGGTGAATTTTAGTCATACCTCCAATGATACCAAGAGCAAGAGGTATTTCTATCTCTCCAACTAAATGTCCATCCGAATCAACTTGAAATTTAGTCAATGGAGAGTAGTGTCCGCTTAATGCTGCATAAGCATGAGCCCCAGCTTCAATGGCACGCGTGTCGTTTCCAGTAGCCATTGTCAAAGCGACAATTCCGTTCATTATACCTTTATTATGTGTGGTTGCTCTATATGGATCTGCAAGAGCAAATTCATAGGCGTTCATTATTCCCTCAACTACCTCGGTCCCCCCTAACAGATCTCTGTCAAAAATCGCTTTACATCTAGCAATACGATGTGTAGCTAAATTTGATACAATTCTAAGATAAATTTTCCCCCCGCATAATTCTTCTATGTAAGGACTCACTGCTTCGGCCATCGTATTTACAACATTTGCACCCATAGCATCTAAGACATCTACTAATAAGTGGAGTATTAACATCGAACCACGTCTTGTAGTCAATTCTCTAATTTCAAAATCAAATGCACCGCCACCTAATTCATTCAAAAAAGGATCTTGTTCATTAGCCATTCCTATAATTTCATCTTTATGCTCCAATAATGTTTTTTTAGAGGTATTAATATCCTTTATATTTGTAATTTGAATTTGGGAAATCATAACCGACTTGATTTTTTCAGCCTGAAATCCCCCATGCTTTCTAGCAAATCTAGCAGCATTTGAAGCTGCGGCAACTACGGATGGTTCTTCTATTACCATAGGGATTAAATAATCTTTATCATTAATTTTAAAATTGCATGCTATACCCATAGGTAATTGATAACTCCCAATTACATTCTCTATTAATGTATCCATTTGGGATGACTTAAAATATCCAAAATTTTGCAATATTTCTATGTCATCGTTATTTAAATTAAATAATTTTCGTATTAAGTTTTGCCTTTCTTCAACTGAGAGTTTATAGAAACCTGAAATTGTTGAATCTATTTCTTTTTTCATACTTTTTCATTATAAATTGCATTTTAAATAAAATTATAATTAATCGATAATTCTAAGGGAAAATTTTTAAAGAAATTAGTAAAATATTATAAATCTTAAAAAAGGGAATTTGATTCAAAAGTATTACCCTAAGGAATGAATTCTATTTTAATATATATTTTGCACTGGGATATAGATTGGAGACCAATTTAATAATCCTATTGCATTAAAATCAAGTTCATTTTTATTTTCAACTCTTCTAATCTCATATTCTAAGGAATTTCCTTTTCTTACATTCGAGGCAATTCTTACTAAACCTTTATTTAGATAACTCAAATCATTAGAGTCCGAACATGTAATTGGATTTGAATCTAACACCGCAAAAAGAGGAAAAAATCTTTCATGATAACCAAAATGACCTTTCGGACAATGATTCAAGCCTCCTATATTCGGAATAATACATCCCTCATCACAAAAATGAAGGGTAAAACCCCGATCTTCGTTCAATTTGTGTTGGCTAATACGACCTAAAAGAGTCTTTACTTCGACATTTCCAGATTTTATTTGCTCGTATTCTTGAACACTTTTTCTTTCCTTAAATTTGATATAATCGTTAATTTTGGGACCATTTTTCACAACACTATTGAATTGAGGAGTAACTTTTAATAATCCTGAAATACAAGTCGCACCAGAACCATAAGAACCAAAATATATCGTGTCATTCGCAAGAGCATAATTTTCAATGATATATTGAATTTGAGACCAAACAGCAGCATTATACATATTTCCAAAGTGCATTGGAACT